>JBAPMC010000295.1:0-8899 GCA_049278415.1 Solirubrobacteraceae bacterium | reverse complement strand
GTTGACAAGCATCCAGTCGAGAAGCTCGTCAAACAGGCGTGGCTCGGCTCGAGCGATCTCGAGCGTGAAGACGATCAGCGCCTCGGGGTCCTGCGCCCACGGGCTGCGTCTCTGCGGTGTGGCGAGCAGGCCCATTTGCGCCCACTCGGCCCACGCGAACGCAACGAGTTGGTCGCTCAGTCGCTGTCTAAGAGCCGAGACGTCCATCGTCAACTCCAAAGTGACTAAGAACGCGAGCCAGCACGCTGCTATAGCCGTCCGAGGGATCATGAGTCTGGCTCCAGCGAGCGGCGTCAAGCAGCTCTCGCTCGGTTGGCGCCAACGCTTGGAGGTCATTGAGGTGCTTGCCGGCTCCTTGGTCGACCGTCGCGTAAAGCTTTAGGTGGATCTGGTCGACACGCGATGCAAAGAGGACCTCCAGTCCGGGTCCGTAGTCGCGGTGCTGCGCACGTTCGAAGAAGCCCTCGGGCAGCCCGAGGTCCAGCAGCGAAGTAGGTCCTGAATTAAGCCAGTCGTTGGACAGCCCGAAGTCTCGTGCCACGGTATACGCGGCTCCGAGTAGAGCAGCAGGAAGTGGCTGCGCTGACATGACCTCGTTGCTGTCGACGATCGCGAGGACGTCTACGTCTCTCGTAGCCCGAGAGATAAGCCCGAGCGCGAGTAGTGCAGACCCGCCGACAACGGCGAGGGTGAAGCACTCGCCCTGTGCTGTGAGCTGTTCACCAAGCGCACAGAGGAGATCGTCGGCTGCTTGGGCGCTATTAATCGGGATGTCAGTCATCACTATTCAGGATGTTATACATCTCGATCTACTGCGTCAAGCTAAGTCATGTTTCAATCCCGCCCTAAGGGCCACTCCGAGACGGAACTCGTGCTAGCTCCACGGCCACGGAACGACCCGTTTAATCGGCACTGAGAGGTCACCGATAAGGACGAATCGTTCCCCCGCTATGACATTTGTCTGAGTTCGGATAAATGACTGGTCACCGAGTGGCCCTGGACCTCCGGAGTTGTCTCGGCGAGACTATGCCTGAGCGCTGTCGTCCTCGTCGACTTTCCTGCAGTCGGCAAGCAGATCCAGCACCGCTCGGGTTTGCTCCTTACGAAGGTGGTTATCGAGAGCCGTACCTGGCTTGGTGTATTGGATGTCCATGACGACCTCAGCGTCGTCCCAAACAGTTCTTCGAGGACGCCGCGGACTGGCGTGATCGTCATACCGCTCTTCCTCCCGTTGTCCTGGCTTCTTCGTCATGGGTTCCATAGCTTCGCATCTGGCTGGGTCTATCGACTGATCGGCGATCAGAGCAGAACCGGCGGTCGACTGCAAGGCCCGACAGGGACGACGCACTGGTGATGGGCGTCGCCACACGATCTCTGGCGTAGGTGCCGCCAAGGAGGTAGGCGCTCCGCGTCCATCGACCCGTCGCTCTCGACGAAGTAGTTTGCGACATGCGACTATTGGGCCTTATGTGGGGCGAGGTAGTCGCTGTCAGCAAGCTTCGTTGTGATGTCATCGCAGAACAGCGCGAGCGACTCAGATTGACCAAGGCCGAGACTGCCCCGCCGGATGTTCGCTTACCTCTGCCCAGGGCGCTGGTGCTCGCAACGGAATCGCACTTACCGGTAGCGGGTTCGGATGGGCGACCGAGAACTCGTGCCGACGGGCTATAGACGATCTTGAGGGTGGCAGACGATACGTCAAGGAGGCGCAGTACGTGGACGCACTTCTTGCCGTGCTTGGCCTCGAACGTCAGGACGTTGGGCTTGAAGACTGAACCGGACCAAACTCGGGTGCCAGTACGTCGAGAACCTGCTCTACGCCTTCACGGATATAAGGCAAAAACGAGCCGCACGACTCGAACGATGTCCCGATAGTTAGTTGACAGTTAAAGGTGACTATCGGTGTGGGACCTACTGGGGCGATTCGGAAACGTACGATCTCATCTCCGTCTTCCATCTCTGTTTGACGGCGCCACGTGGTCTTGACGATTTGGCCAGCATCCTCGTTTGGGATGCCTTCAATGGCCCTGCTGCTTGGTGGTCACCTGCGAGGCCGAGCCCATCTTAAGCATATGAACGAGTCTGTGCTTGTCGGCGTTTGATAGCCGAGCGAGCATAGCTAGCGGATGCACGCCAGCAGGCAATCGTCCGCGAGAGTTATAAAACGGTTGTAGGCCTTCTAGGGTGCCGCGATCACGTCGGTGAACCCCTTCGATCATGGCTGGAGCGCGTGCACGATATGACGCGCGACGAACAAAGATCGGAAACTGCGTGCGGCGTGAAGGGGTGCCTCCACTTAGTAGGACAAGCTGCCACATCAAGACATCGAGAGATGAACGGAGATTGTGGACGCAGTCGCCCAAGATGATGCCAAAGCGCAGAGGGGGCGGGTCGCCCATCTCTGCAATGTAAACGTATTCGCGACGCGTTGGTCGATATTCTCCCCTTAGGCAACCGCCATGCTGCTGGTGCCATTTGGACATCTCTCCAACGAGCTCGCCATACAATTCGTCGGCGCGAGCTATCTTCGTTAGGCAGGCTTCAAGCGGGTGCACCTCTGCCAGATACCTCTACGCCGCGCTGCTGTACGTGATCGTCTCGTGAATCTGCACCCCGAGTGCGTCGGCGACGCTCTGAAGACGGTCGAGGTTGACGCCGCTGTAGTCGTTGGCCTCCCAGCGCTGGATCTGCTGCTCGGCGACGCCGATTCGCTCGGCGAGCTGACGCTGGGCCAGCCGGGCGGCAATGCGGGCTTCGATCAGGGCGGAGGGTAGCTCGCGTAGGGAGGTGATCTCGCGGCTGGTTATATGGCCGTCGCGTAGCTGCTCATAATGGTCGATCTGTCGGCGCAGTGTTCCGATCTCGCTGGCGATCGCATCATGCACCACCTGCCTCATGCCGGGATCTTCGCGGGGGCCGAGTTCCCGTGTCTCGTTGGCGACCAGCTCCTTTTCGAAGCGGGTGATCCAGCTCTTGGTGATCCTGTATTCGCGCTGGTTGGTGATCACGGGAGTCCTGCCAGATCGATGGCGATGATCCCCTTAGGCTGCTTGGCGACGTTGTCGTATTGAAAGTAGTCAAGGAACGTTGCGCCACCTGCATGCGCTGACCATTGGGCGGGGAAGAGCTCCCCGCCATAGCGAGCCTTCTGTGCGGCGCGCTCATTGCTGAAGTCCCGCAACTCGGGGTCGAGGCGGCTGGCGACTACGCCGGCCGCCTCCCAGCAGGCGTCGAAGTCGTCGGGATGCTCCTTGGCCGTGACGAAGCTGCCGCCGAGGTAGGCAGTGGAGCAGCCGGCTGCCTTCAGCGAGCGCAGTGCGTCGAGAAGTCCGTCAAGCAGATCTCGGCGGTGGGTGCTGGTTGCGTAGCGGGTCACGATCTCGGTCCAGGTCGCACGGTGGATGCCGGGCGTTCCCTCGCTCGTCTAACTCCGGAATCATAACACAACGATACTGTTGGGTTGCGATGGGACCGTTACGCCGCCGGCCACGGAACGACGCGCCTCACCGGCACAGATAGTCGAACCGTAAGAGTGAATCGCTCCCCGCTATGAAGGGATAGCCCCGCAAATGCGGGGGTTTTTCGTATCTGGGGCGGTAGGTCGATTTCGGCCGTTGTTCCAATTTGTGTGCCAATCTGAGTGCGAGTCGGACGCCGGACTTGCCGGCCCCAAGATCACGGGCTGTTTTTGGGCGGCCGGAGCCAGATCGCTCCGATGTGCGGGGTCAAAACCCGAATGTCGCCCAAACGACACTCAGGCGCGCCTCCCAGGAGCCCCTGAACGTCGGCATCTCGGGGTTGTCCTCCCGCTGCACCACATCCTTGATCTCTCGACGGACCTGTCCTCGCGAAAGAACGCGGGGAGGCTGTGGCGACGGCGACGGCCGAAGCGAATGAGTGCGTCCGTGCCCCCAGCCGCCCCGAGTTCGAGCGCTTCGAGGACTTGACTCGCCAGCTCATCAACACACCAAAGCCAAAGGCGGCTAGCTCACCAAGCCGCGGGGACTTTGGCCGGGTCGCCATCCACGCATCGCGGGCCTGGGATCGGTAGTTTTCCCACCGTCAGGCGTCCAACGTCCTTTGAGGACCCCAGGCAAAACGGTAGCCAACCCAGATCCACGTCGCAGAATCGAGGACCGATGAGCACGCCAGATCAGATGCCAGCCCGCATAGAACGCATTCTCAATCGGCTAACCGAACTGACGACCGCGAACAAGATCCAGTGGGAAAGGGGGGCACCGTTCGACTCCTATGCTACTGACGTTGCGACCGTGCGCTTTCGGATTAGGAGCGCTAGCGGCATCGGAGAGCCGCCCTATGTCCTTGATTTCCTGCGAGATGCGGCTCACAACATGCCGATAGTTACTGGAGACACCATCGACACGGCGCAGGCGCAAGCTATCCAGAACCTCTACAACGCGGCGCGTTCAAATGCCGTCACCAATTCTCCAGATCCATTCGATGCTGTAGAGAAAGAGCTTGGGACAACGCCCGTCCCAAACGCTAACGAGTAACCCACACCGCGCCCGTTACGGAAAGCGGGTCCGCCCAAATGGCGACAGCTGACACAACGCCCACAAACGGCGAGAATCCACCAGCGGCTTCTGACACCACAAATGTGCCGTTTGATTTCGGCGCGCATCGTCGGCAAGCGGTGGATGCTTATCGAGAGGTCCGCGAGTTGTTCGGAGAATGCGCGCAAGCGGTGCGCTCTGTGCTCAGGGCGGTTCTTGACGAGGAACAGATCAAGGTCCAATTCATCGAAGCCCGTGGCAAGAGCGTAAATAGCTTCGGGGAGAAGGTAGAAAAGTCCTCAAAGGACGACGTCAATAGGCCGAGGTACCCCGAGCCTATAAACGACATCACTGACCTCGCGGGTGTACGGGTGATCGTTTACCTCCTAGATCAGCTTGAGCAGGTAAACACCCTTGTCTATCGGGAGTTCGAAGTGCTTGAGAAGGCTGTCCCGCCCGGCGTGCTTGGCGGCGACGGCTACCAGAGCACCCACTACTTGGTGAAGTTCAAGCCCCCACGCTCTGGGCTGCCCGAGTATGAACGCTTCCGTAATCTCATCGTAGAGATCCAAGCCCGCACGGTCCTACAGCATGGCTGGGCTGAGATTGAGCACGGAATTGTCTACAAGCAGGACGGACCCGTGGAGGAGGAGATTCGCACGCGACTGCTCGAGATTGCCGGTGCGCTCAGAATGGCTGACCGCGAGTTCCAGCGAGTCGAGACCGATAGCAAGAAAGAAGACTCAGTCGAAGGACCGTCGGGAACCGCTGGTTAGTCCCCTATCTGCAACCCTGCGGAGACCGATGAACCATCCGAGGTTCCACGGAGCCTCCGCCGTCAAACCCGGGATGGTTCACGCCGCCAGCACACAGTTCGGTTGGCTCGGGCGGTGGCTGGGGGCGCTCGCTTGAGGCCCGCGCGCAGGCGGTTCGGGTGGTGGCTGGGGATGACTCCCCTGCAAGGTAGGCTTAGCTCCCGATGTGTATGCCCCAGTAGAGCCATACGCAGGAGCAACACCGTGAGCGTTGTCGCTGACGCGGAAACGATCGAGCGCGCCGGGCGCGCGTTGATCGAGGCGACAACCGCTCCGACGAAGGTGATCGTGTTCGGATCGCGCGCTCGCGGCGACGCCGACGACCGAAGCGACTTCGACTTCCTAGTGATCGAGCAGGAGGTTGGCGACCGTTTTGGAGAGATGGTGCGCTTGGGGCGGCTTCTCGGCCGGCTCTTGATCCCTGCCGATGTGGTGGTCGTCAGCGAGCAGCACGCGCGGAAGTGGGCGGCGGTCAAGGGCACAATGATCCACGACGCGATGAGCGAGGGTCGGGTAGTTGCCGAGTCCTGACGAGCGCGAGCTGGCGTCGCTGCTGGTCTGGACGCATCTTGGCTGACGAGGGGTAGTAGGCCACGACTTGCCAGCCGTCACGCGGGTTGTTCCAATCGTCGTTCCAATATGAGCGGATCGCGGTGGGGCGCTGGGGGCCTGGGTGTAAACGGAAATGCGAACATCGCTCGGGTCAGAGTCCTAGTAGTTCCGCATAGGCAACTCGCCCGACACGCGCACAGCCTAATGGGGCGGCCTCTCGGACGGTACTTGCTCCTATTTCAAGCTAGTTCCGCATTTGCGATATAGGGCTGCGCCCAACAGATCCGAGCTACCGGCCGCGTGGTGTTCGCGGGCCTCACGACATGATTCAAATATTCGACTAGTATCTGCGGTCAGATGCGGTGGGGGACATGCAGATTTGCAGCACTAGCCTGCTTTCTGGTTGCCGTCGGCGCGCCGGAGGCTAGCGCAGCGCCCAAGGTAGCGCTCACCCTTCCATCACAAGCCACGGCCGGCGAAGCGGCCAGCGTTCAGTTCAGCACAAGCGGGCTCCCCTCAAACGTGCGCCTGGTGTTGCAGCGGCGGTTTGGTACTGCGCATGTATGGAAGACCGTCGCCTCGCTCGGACGCTCACGGACAGGATCTAGCGAGATAGGGTCTTTGCCGCTTGGCGTTTACGGCGTGCGAATTGCAGCTCTCGGTCGGCATAACCAGGTGCTTGCTCAACACGTGAGCACACTGCGCGTTTTCGGCGTGGTTCCGTTCTCACGATTGTTCGATGGTGCCCATATTACGAGCGGGGTGGGCATCGGCGAAACTGGCACTTACACCACGAGGACTTCGTCATTCGAATATTTCATTATCTACGAATATGACGGCGATCTAACTAGCGAAGCGAATCAGTTTTCGTTCTCCGTATCCCACAAACCCATGCCGCTCTATACACCTCGAATTCGTCGGCAGGCGCGAAGAAGGCCGTAATCCCACCCTGACTGCCGAGCTTGTCCAAGCAATCGCCGACCCGATCTTCAGCGCTCCGACCCCGATCGAAAACATCGGGATGCTCGATGGATCTGTCGTTGTCGGCAAGTCGTGGGGCTTGAGGTTCGAAGGCGCCCCTCTCCAGCCGGCCCGTGTCTTTATGAATGGCTCCGCAAGTTGCGACTCGAATCACATCACGGAATAGACTGCACTCGGTCCGCAGGCTGAAGCAAGAGACGGTGGTAGCGGCGTGCGAGGAGGCGCTTGAGGCATCTGAGGGCCTCGATACGGCTCTTGCCTTCGGCTTCCTTGCGTTGTAGGTATTCACGGTGGCGGGGTTGCGGCATCCCCGCGTGATCGCGATGACATGCAGCGCCCGGTTGATTTGTCGGTTGCCGCCCCGATCGAGGCGATGCCGGTCTTTGCGTCCGGATGAGACGGGGATCGGTGCGACACCGGCCATCCGCGCGAAATGAGCATCACTATGAAAGCGTTGCGCGCCGGCGGTCTGGCCGATCAAGATCGCGGCGGTGAGCGGTCCGCACCCGGTCTCAGCAAGCAGCTGGGGGCAATGGGCGGCCACAAGGGCTCGCAGCTCGCGCTTTAGCCCTCCGCTTCGCGCGTGAGAACCCCGATCCGCTTGACCTGCTCGCGAGCGACCTGCACCCGCGCGGTCTAGGCATCCCTCGCAAACGGCGAGTAACGTGCCTCACGCCTGTTCGCCGAAGGCAGGAATGTCGTACAGGTGCAGCGCTGGCTCGGCCATCACTCGGCCAGCTTCACGCTCGACACCTACGTCCATCTGCTCGACAACGATTTTGGCGAGCCGCTTCAGGCCGCTTTATGACGCAGGCAAACGTAGAGCTTGCAACGTCGCTGTACGCTTCTTCTATGGCCGCTTCTCGCCAGCATCTCAATGTTGATCTCGACGCAGAGGTAGCATCGATCCTGTGCTCGCACGCTGCTGAGGCGCACGTCAGCGAGGGCGAGATCGTCGATCGCGCGATCCGCGCCTACGATCTGCGCTCACTGGTCGCCCGCATCCGCGCGCGCAGCTATCTCGACGAAGATGCCGCCATGGCGCTGGTACGCGAGGAGCTGCACGCCGCTCGCGCAGAGCGCGACGCCGCTTGATGCAGCGCGTCGTCGCGGACGCGAACGTACTCGTCTCCGCCGCAATCGCTCGCTCTCCGCAGGCGCCATCGGTGCTGACTCTCGATGCCGCGCTCGACGGTCGCGTCGAGTTGGTCACCTCGCCGCTGCTTCTGCGGGAGGTCACGATGGTGTCGCCCGGCCTCGTCTGCAGAAGTACGTCTCGCCTGATAGGCCCGCGAGGATGGCGATCTTCGCTGCGCTGACGTTCATCCCGCCACTTCTGGTCGAGCGTTGGTGGCGAGAGCGTGAGCGTCGGCAGGAAGAACGGCTGCTGGTCTTCCCGAGTGAGTCCCGACCGGCTCAGCGTCGAGTTGAAGGCATCGGGCCCGTGACTGGGGTGCAAACAAAGTGCAAACATGCCTCACGCCATTCCACGACACCGGCAAATAGGAGTGAGAGCCGAATCCCAGCATTAGAGCCAAATCGCCCGACCCAACGACACCCCAAAACACCCCCGAAATGGCTCATATAACCCGAAGGTCGCAGGTTCGACTCCTACCCCCGCTCTGGCCTTATGAGCCACCAATACGGTCGTCCGTGCCAATTAGAGCGAAGCGCTCCTGGATATCTGTTCAGACTGTCTGGTTTGACGCTGCCAGCTCGCTGAGTCCGGGTCTAGGTTCAGCGACCGCCCTGCGGTCGTCACATAGCGGCGGCGGTGACGCTCACAGGCAAGAACGTCTACCGCCCAAGCAATCGCCTAGCCACCTCAACCCACCATCTCACGTCCTTTGGCCCATCAAATGGACGAAAGCAACCTTGGGGGTACAGAGCAGGAGTGGGCTTGTAATGAGTCTCAGGATAGTATATGGTTTCCATAGGTCAAGGTAACCAGTCAATTTGGCGGATGCCTGACGAACATAAGATCGGGGTTGGGTCGGGTTTCTACAGCCGGCTTTCAGCACAGTAGGTTCCTTGGGA
>JBAPMC010000294.1:0-1743 GCA_049278415.1 Solirubrobacteraceae bacterium | reverse complement strand
GGGAACGTGCCCTCCACCGGCCGCCTCCACGTGGTCGTCGCGTAGGCGATCGGGGCGAGCAGCAAGATGGCAAGCAGGATGGCCACGCTGGTTCGCGCAAAGCGGCTTTGCCTCAGCGCGATGAGCGCGCCGGCGGCGGCCGGGATGAGCAACACCTGCCAGAGGGCGAGATAGTGAGCCCGATGCAGCAGCATGATCTGCACGGCGACGGTGGCTATTACCGCGGTGAGCATGGGCAGCCACTGACCCCGTCGCGCTGACTGCACTATTGAGTCGAGGCCGACGCCGACCATCACCGCTATGCCGGGACCGAGCGCTGAGAGGTAATAGGGATGCACGATGCCCTTTGAAACGCTCAGGAAGCCCGCCTCGCACAGGAAGAAGCCACCGAAGACGATCAACCCCGCAAGCTTTGGATCGCGGCGGGCGGGGCGCGTGAGGGCGATCGCCAGCAGGCCAACGATGGCGAAGGCGAGCATCCAGGCGTCTTGATCGCCGAAACCGCGGCGGAATAGACGCAGCGGGCCGGGCGCGGTACCGAAAGCGATCGGGCTCTGATAGATCGTGGCCGCCACCTTCGGGGCGACATGCGGGGAGGGCTTTGGCAGGCGCGCTATCGGCGTGGGCGCCCTGGTTGAGTCCCCATGCGCTTGGACCTCGGGTAGCGCTTCCAGATCGGTGACAGCTCCCGGACCGCCGCTCTGCCCGGCGACGCGGCCGAAGCCGTTGTAGGCAAACGTCAGCCCGAGCTCGGAGTTGTCGGTCGAGCTGCCGACGAACGGGCGATGAGCAGCTGGGGTGAGGTCGACGGCGACCATCCAAACCACCGAGAGCCCTGCACATACGATGCCGGCGAGCAGCAGATGGCTCACGCGCCGACGCCACGAACCGGGGGCGCAGCAGAAGTAGCCCGCAGCGATTCCGGGAACGACGAGGTAGGCGGCGAGCGCCTTCGTATTGAAGGCAAGCGCCACGAGAACCGCCGAGGCGAGCAGGGTGCGCAGCCGCCCAGTCTCGATCGCGCGTAGCGCCACGCCGCAGGCGAGCGTCATCAACAGGATCAGCAGTGTGTCGACGTTGTTATCGCGCGACACCGCGACGAACGCAGGAAACGCGGCAAGCGTGAATGCGCTCGCGGTCGCGGCGAGCGTGCCAAAGCGCTTGCGCACAATCAGGTACAGCGCGGCTACCGCCGCGACTCCCATGATCGCCTGTGGCAGCAGCAGGCTCAGCGGCGAGAAGCCGAACGCCTCCGCGCTCCCGGCCTGCACCCAGAGCGCAAGCGGAGGCTTGTCGATCGAGATGAGGCCGGCCGGGTCAGCTGAGAGAAACAGGAAGTTGTGCCACGACAGCAGCATCGACTTCACGCCCGCTGAGTAGTAGACGTTTGCGTATCCGTTCTGGCTCAGCGCCCATATGTTGAGCACGGCGGCAAGCGCAATCGCGCCAAGCATCGGGGCGGCGCGACCCCAGTCCAGGCGCGCGCGTTTGACCTCGGGCGCCGCGATCGAGCGGGCTACCGCCACTCAGCGATGGCGTTTGCCGCGTTTGAGCATGATCCCCTCGATCACGTGGGCTACCGTCTCGCACGCGTCGACGGCGGCCTCCAGCGACTCGAAGATGTCCTTCCAGCGGATCACGACCATCGGATCAGCGCCGCCGGCGAACAGTGAGGCGACCCCGTCGCGCAGCAGGCGATCGCCCTCGTTCTCCAGGCGATGGATCTCCACGAGGTAGGGTCCC
>JBAPMC010000293.1:0-1894 GCA_049278415.1 Solirubrobacteraceae bacterium | reverse complement strand
GTTGTAGCCCCAGTAGTTGCGCATGCGCCGCTCGACGAGGTAGCGGTCGTCGACGAACGCCTGAACCGGCAGTAGTTCGACGGCGGTAATACCCAAACGTTGCAGGTGTTCGAGCACCGCCGGCGAGGCCAGCCCGGCAAAGGTGCCGCGATAGGCGGGCGCAACCCGGGGGTGGAGCATGGTGAAGCCGCGCACGTGAAGTTCGTACACGATCGATTCGTGCCAGCGGCGGTGCAGGGGCGCATCGCTGCCCCACGTGAAGCCGGTATCGACCACCACGCACTTGGGCATTCCGGCGGCGCTGTCGCGCCGGTCGAACGACAGATCGGCCCGGCTGGAACCGACGCGGTAGCCGAAGTGTGCGTCGCTCCAGCGCAGCGAACCGGCCAACAGTTTGGCGTAGGGATCCAGTAACAGTTTATGGTGGTTGAAGCGGTGGCCGCGCGCCGGATCGTACGGTCCGTACACGCGATAGCCATACTGTAAGCCCGGGCGCGCATCGGGCAGATATCCGTGCCAGATCTGGTCGGTGTACTCGGGGAGAACGATGCGTCGCAACTCGCGCTTGCCGCGGCTGTCGAACAAGCACAGTTCGACCTTCTCCGCATTGGCCGAGAACAGCGCAAAGTTCACGCCTTTGCCGTCCCACGTCGCGCCGCGTGGATACGGGCGACCGGGCCAGACCGCTGCGCGGCGGTCGACGTTCATATAGTTTTCGCCGACGCCGGCGCAGGTGGTTCGTGGACGAGCACGAGCGTTGCCAGTGGCGGAAGGGAGAGTTCGACCGACCAGCCCCGGCCGTTGGCCGGCTGCGGTTCGGCGGTGAGCGGGACGCTGTTTTCCACGCCGCTTCCACCGTAGCGTGCTTCATCGGTGTTGAGTATCTCGCGGTAGGTTCCGCTCTGGGGGACGCCGATGCGAAAACCGCGCCGCACGACCGGAGTGAAGTTACATGCGACGAGCGCGAGCGACCCATCGCGCGCGCGCCGCACGTAGGTATAGACCGACTGCTCGGCGTTGTCGGCGTCGATCCACTCGAAGCCCGCCGGGTCACAGTCGAGTTCGTGCAACGCAGGGATCGACGCATACATACGATTCAGCGCGCGAATCAATTCCTGGACACCCTGGCGGTACGGGTCGGCGAGCAAATGCCAGTCGAGACTCTGATCGTGATTCCATTCGCGCTCTTGCGCGAACTCGCCACCCATAAAGAGCAACTTCTTTCCGGGGTAGGTCCACATGAAGCCGTAGTACGCACGCAGGTTCGCAAAGCGTTGCCACTCGTCGCCGGGCATCCTGCCGATGAGCGAGTGTTTGAGATGCACGACCTCATCGTGCGAGAGCGGTAGCACGAAGTTCTCGGTCCAGGCATAGACAAACCCGAAGGTCATCTTGTGGTGGTGATGCTTGCGGTGGATCGGGTCCTGGGACATGTACTCGAGCGTGTCGTGCATCCAACCGAGGTTCCACTTGTAGCCGAAGCCGAGCCCGCCGTCCCAGGTCGGCCGCGACACCTTTGGCCAAGTCGACGACTCCTCGGCGAACGTTGCTATGCCGGGCTGCGCCGCGTAGGCTTGCACGTTCGTTTCGCGCAGAAATTGCGCGGCAGAGAGGTTCTCGTTGCCGCCGTAGATGTTGGGAACCCACGCTCCGGGTTCACGTCCGACGTCGAGATAGAGCATCGATGCAACCGCATCTACGCGCAAACCGTCGACGTGATAGGTGTCCAGCCAAAACAGAGCATTGTCGACCAGGAAATTGGCGACCTCGCGCCGCCCGAAGTTGTAGACGAGCGTGTTCCAGTTCGGCTGCAGCCCCATGCGCGGATCGGCGTGTTCGTAGAGATGCGTACCGTCGAAATACACGAGGCCGTGTTCGTCGGTCGGGAAGTGGC
>JBAPMC010000292.1:0-16799 GCA_049278415.1 Solirubrobacteraceae bacterium | reverse complement strand
CGCATGCACCCGCCTCGAAGATGTATGCGCTCTGGCCGAGCAGCCGGGCATCCTCCGCCACCTGCGTGCGACGGCGGCCTGACATCAACACAACCTCGACACCCGCGCGCAGGCACGCCTGGATCGCGCGTATTCCCTCGAGCGACACGTTTCCCTCACCGTCGTGCACGAGCGACGCGCCGCGTCCGAGCAGCGTGCCGTCAAGGTCGAGGTATAGGCAACGAATGCTCATGGGGCGATCACACTGGCAAGCGGCGGACGCTCGATCGGCGCCTGCACGCTACCCGCACCGCCTGCTGGCCCTCCCCCAGATAGACCCCCAATCCCATCCATCGACAGGCGTCCCTCCGCCACGAGCCTCCCGGCAATCGTCGCAAGCACCGTCTCAGACATCTCTGTGAGCGCCAACAGCGGCTGGTGGCGATTGCGGTGCAGGTCGAGATCCACCTGGGCCATACCGTTGAGGCCAACTGCGTGCCAGATGTCGATCAGCATCGCTATCTCAACGCCATAGCCGGTCGCGAACGGGAGTCGCTCGAGCAGCTCGCGACGTGCCGCCACCTCACCTGCGAGTGGCTGGCGCACCGTGGCGAGCTCCGGATAGAACAGCGACAGCGCCGGGCGCGCCATCAGGTGGTTGACGCGCCCGCCCCCATCGGGCAGCGAGATTCCCCCTTGCTCGAAGGGCCGACGGTAGAAGGCCTTCACGAACTGCACGTCCTGCTCGCACACGAGCGGCCCGAGCAGCCCGGTGGCGAAGTGCTCGCAGAAGCCCTCGCTGTCGGCGTCGAGGAACACCACCAGCTCGCCGGATAGAACAGACAGCGCACGCCACATCGCATCTCCCTTGCCGAGCACTCCTCCGGTCCCCGGCAGCAGCTCGCGCTCCTGTACGACGCTTGCGCCAGCACGCTCGGCGATCTCCGCGGTCCCGTCCTCAGACGCGGCGTCCACCACCAGCAACTGATCGATCGCTCCCCGCTCGCGCAAACCTGCCAGCACGCTCACGATCTCCCCCACCGTCTCGGCGCACTCGCGCGCCGGCAGGCACACCGACACGCTCTGCTTGCGCTCAGCAGCAATCCGTGTGGCCGGGTAGAGCGAATGATGGAAGGTGCGCGCTTTCGCCCAGCGCTCGGCTGCGGTGCTTACCATCGGCTCTACTATCGCAAGCCGAGGTGTGACACTTAGGTGTTACCATAGGACCATGGCCACCAGATTCGATCGCATTCCAGTGACGAAGGACCTTGCACTTGCCGCCGCCTTGGATCGTGTGATTCCGTTGATCGGAACCAACAAGCCAACCGCCACGCTAGTCCACGACCTGGCGATTCTCGGAGCTGAGGCTTTCGTGGAAGAGCAAGATCTCCGCAGCAAGCAACTTGCATGGGTGGCGGAGGTGACCACCTCGCCTGAGACGCCCTGGGATCTGGAGGTACTCGAGCAAATCGACGAGCTGGCTTGGGGCATACCCCCACAAGCCGAATGAGCACAGATCCGCCCTACGGAGGAACGATTCTCATCGCGGACACTTCGGCGCGGGTGCGCACGCACGAGCAGAGCGTACGGGAGCAGTGGGCTGCCGCGGTCGAAGCGGATCAGATCGCCACCTGCTCGATTGTCACCATGGAGATGCTCTATTCGGCACGCGACGCCAACGGCGTCGCCGAAACCGAGAAGATCGAGGCCAGTCTCCGTCAGATACCCGTGACCGCATCAGTGCAACGTGCCGCAATTGGCGCTATGCGTGAACTGGCACAACACGGCGCTGGCGCCCATCGAATCCCGCCTCCAAACATCCTGATCGCGGCAGCCGCCCAGGAGGCTGGAATTGGCGTTCTGCACTATGACCGTCACTACGATCGCCTGACCGAGGTTCTCAGCTTCGAGAGTGTTTGGGTCGTGCGACCCGGGTCGCTCTAGCGTGGCCACACAACCCACGACCGACCCGTGGAGCGCCCTCGTGGACGAGGCACGAACAGATGGACGGCTTGTACGTGAAGCCCGCGAAGGACCCGGCAAAGCGACGCTCGTGGATATCCCAGCCCAACTGCACCCGGATGTGATCGCCGGTCTGGGACGTGCGGGGATCGAGCAGCTCTACTCCCACCAGGCGGAAGCACTCGACTGCGCCATACAAAAAACCACCATAGTCACTACGGGAACCGCCTCGGGCAAGTCCTTGTGCTTCAACTTGCCAACTTTGAACGAGCTTTGCCGCGATGCCCTTGCGCGAGCGCTTTACATCTACCCAACCAAGGCCCTTGCCCAGGACCAAGCACGTGCGTTGAACGCGTTTGGCTTGACCAAGCAGATACGGCCGTCTATCTACGACGGCGATACACCTCGTGAGGCACGATCAAGCATCCGGCAGCAGGCCAACATAGTCCTCACGAATCCCGACATGTTGCATATCGGCATCCTCCCCAATCACGAAGCGTGGCCACGGCTTTTTTCTCACCTGAACGTCGTCGTAGTCGATGAGGCTCACGTCTACCGCGGAGTCTTCGGCTCACACGTCGCCAACGTCCTGCGCCGCTTGTTGCGGATCGCGGAGTCGATGGGCAGCAATGTACGCGTGCTGCTCGCTTCCGCCACAATCGCCAACCCCATCGAGCTGGCTGAACGCCTCACAGGCCTTGATGACGTGAGCCTCGTCGAGACGGATGGCTCACCCACCCCACGCCGCCAAATCGCTATGTGGAACCCACCGTTTACCGACGAAGCGATAGGTGCACGGCGTTCAACGCTCGGGGAGGCCGCCGAAGTGCTCGCCCGGCTCGTGCGCGACGGGGCTCGCTGCATCTGTTTCATGAAGTCGCGCAAGGGCGTCGAGCTGCTCGCGCGCATGGTCACCGAAGACATCGACCGTACCGATCCAGAGCTTGCAGAGAAGGTCGCCCCATATCGTGCTGGCTACACCTCGCAGCAACGACGCGACCTCGAGGGTCGTCTGATGCGAGGTGAGTTGCGTGCGGTCATCACAACCGACGCCCTCGAGTTGGGGATCGACATCGGAGAGCTGGACGCAGCGGTGGTTGTTACGTTTCCTGGCACCGTCGCCTCGCTGCGCCAGATGTGGGGCCGTGCAGGGAGACGTGGCAGGGGCCTTGCGGTCTACATCGCGGGCGAGGACGCACTCGACCAGTTCTTCTGCCGCCACCCCGACGAGTTCTTGGAGCGTCCCGTCGAGGCCGCAATCCTCGACCATGAGAGCCCACAAATACACCAAGCGCACCTCTTGTGTGCAGCGGCCGAGGGAGGCAAATACGGTCTGAGTCGCGACGACGCCGTGTTCTTTGGTCCGCGCTGGGAGGCCCATGCCGAGGCGCTGGTGAGCGCAAATCTATTGCGAAAGCGTGGGCCCGCCGGCGGGAGAGTCATGTATGTGCCAACCCGCCCCTCCGACTACCCGGCCGCCAAGGTGTCGCTGCGCTCCGCCTCGCCCGACAGTTTCGCGATCGTGGACGTGTCCTCTGGCGAGCTGCTCGGCCAGACCGAGGCCGCCCGTGCCCACTCAACCGTCCACGACGGCGCCATTTACCTGCACATGGGCCGCTCCTATGAGGTGCGCGAACTCGACCTCGAGCATCGCCGTGCGCTCGTGGCTCCCTTCAACGGCGACTGGTACACCCAGCCCAAGCGCGAGACCGACACCAACATCGAGCGGCTGCTCGACCGCCGTGAAACGCTCGGCGTAAAGCTCTCATTCGGCGAGGTGTCGGTCACCGAGACCGTGCTCGCCTATCAGCGCAAGCGCCTGTCCGACCACGCTCAGGTGGACCTGGTGATGCTCGACCTGCCCCAAACGAGCTTCTCCACCCAGGCGCTGTGGTTCGAGCTCGACGGGGTCACGCTCACCGAGCTCGACGGAGATGGCGACGGGACAGTCCCGATGGATGCGCTGCTCGGTTCTCTGCATGCCACTGAGCACGCCCAGATCGCAGTGTTGCCGCTGATCGCCATGTGCGATCGCTGGGACATCGGCGGGCTGTCCACCAACGCCCACCCCCAGACCGGCGGCCCCACGATCTTCATCTACGACGGCCACCCGGGAGGCATCGGCATCACCCGCCAGGCCTACCAGCGCTTCGAGGAGCTGTGCCGAGACGCGCGACTGCTGATCGCGGAGTGCCCGTGCAAAAGCGGCTGCCCGTCGTGCGTGCAGTCACCGAAGTGCGGGAACCTCAACGAACCGCTGTCGAAGGCGGGGGCTCTGGTGGTGCTGGAGCGGATGTGCGGCGCCGTGCCCACGGGCGCCGCACGGGGATAGCCGAGAGAGCTACGCCCGATTCCCCGCGGCGATCTTCTTCAGGTCGATGGTTGCGTCATACAGCTTCGCGTCTACGCCTTCCTCAAGCGCAACCTCGCGCAGCGGCCGTCCGGACTCGGTCGCCTTTTTGACGATGACGGTGGCCTTGTCGTAGCCGATGGCGCCGTTGAGCGCGGTGGCGACGGCAAGCGTTGCGCCAGCCGACGCCTCGCAGCCGGCCTTGTTGGCCTTGATGCCATCAACGCACTTCTCCGCGAACACACGCGAGGTGTTGGCGAGCAGGTTCAGCGACTGCAGCAGATTGCGAGCAATCAGCGGGATGCGCACGTTCAGCTCGAACTGGCCCTGCAGGCCGCCAACTGTGATGGCGGTGTCATTGCCGATCACCTGCGCGGAGACCTGCAGCACAACCTCGGGGATCACCGGATTGACCTTGCCGGGCATGATCGAGGAGCCCTTCTGTAGCTCGGGCAGGAGGAGCTCACCGATGCCGGCGCGCGGACCGGAGCCCATCAGGGCGAGGTCGCCTGCGATCTTGGTCAGCGACACCGCAATCACCTTCAGGGCGCCTGAGAGCTCAACGAGCGCGTCGCGGTTGGCTTGCGCCTCGAAGCGGTCCAGAGGCGCAGAGATCTGCTTCAACCCCGACTCGCGCTTCAGGCGTGCTCTCACCTTCTCAGCGAACTTCGGGTGCGTGTTGAGCCCAGTGCCGGTGGCGGTGCCGCCCAGCGGGATCTGGCCGACGTGCACGAGCGCGCTCGATACGCGCTCCTGGCCAAGCGCCATCTGGGCGGCATAGCCGGCGAACTCCTGGCCGAGCGTAACGGGCACCGCGTCCATCAAGTGGGTGCGCCCGGACTTGATTACGCCGGAGAAGCCCTTGGCCTTCTTGGCGAATGAGCGCTCGAGCTGCTTGAGCGCCGGCAGCAGCTCGTTCTGGGCGATGTCCAGCGCGGCGAGGTGCACAGCGGAGGGGAACACGTCGTTTGAGGACTGCCCCATGTTGACGTGATCGTTGGCGTGCACGCTCTCACCGGCGAGCATGGCGATCACCTCGTTGGCGTTCGTGTTCGTGGAGGTGCCCGAGCCGGTTTGGAACACGTCGATCGGGAACTGCCCGTCGTGCTTGCCGGCGGCGATCTCAGCGGCGGCTTTCTCGATGCGAGTGGCACGGCGCTTGTCGAGCAAACCAAGCTCGCCGTTCACCGAGGCGGAAGCGCCCTTCACGCGAGCGAGCCAGCGCACGACCGACACCGGCACGGTTTCGCCGGATATGGGGAAGTTGTCGACTGCCTTGGCGGTCTCTCCGCCCCAGAGCTGCTTGTCGGTCATCGAGTCTCCTTGTGCGAACGCTGAAACGGTCGTAGAGATTGTGGCGGGCACAGCCCTGCGCCGCAGCACGGCGTCCCGCGTGGACACCGCAGGCTATCCGCAGAACGCCACGAGCTCCCGCGCGACCCCTACCGGGTCGTCGTAGGTCATCAGCAAACCGGTGCTTGGCAGCACTCGCAGCTGAGCACAGGGGAGCAGGCGCAACGTCTCTTCAGCCCCCGCCAGCGGGTGCAGGGGATCGTGGTCGGCCCACAGCAGCAGCACGGGCATCTCAAGGCGCGGGTAGAGCTCGAGCAGGTGCGTCTGGGCCCCACGCGGCCAGCGCCGTGCGCACTTGGCCCAGGAGCGGGCAAGATTGGGGTTGCCGGGGACGTCCGCAAAGGCGTGGCGCAACAGATCGCCCGCCTCCGGCGCATGGCGCTCTGACATGCGCATCCCGAGCTCGGGGGTGAACACGAGCTTGGTGGCGTGGCTGAGCAGCCGATCCATTCCCGGGAGCGATCCACCGAGCGTGGCCAGCCGCCACGCTTCGCGCCTGCGAGCGTGCTCTACGGGACGGTGCAGCCGGTTGGGCATCAGCACGAGCCGGCTCGGCTGAAGCAGACCGCTCATGATGGCGTGCAGCAGTATCTCGGCGCCAGCCTCGTGTCCCACCATGAGCGGATGCGGCCCGAGCACGTCGGCGGCGAAGCCGCTCATCACCTCGGCGAACCAGTCGATCGTGTAGGGGTGGCGGGGACGGTCCTCAGAGTCACCGTGAAGCGGCAGGTCGGGGATCACGAGCCGGTGGCGCTCGGCGAGTCGCTCAGCTACCGGCTCCCACTCCCTGTGGGAGAGCAGGCCGGAGTGAAGCAGCGCAAGCGGCGGGCCGGCGCCCACCTCACGGTAGGCGACACGGGCGCCGTCGGGGTGGTGGTAGAGGCGAAGCCTCATCGGGGTGTCTCCTGCACGTGCAAGCAATGTCCCAGTATGCAGCGTGTGTTGCGCGGGTTGTGCAAGCACATGTCAAAGCTCAACAATCCTCGATATGAGCGTGATCCGTACGAACGCCGCTGCTGCTCTGCTCGGCGTGAGCCCAAACACCCTGCGCAGTTGGGAGAGGCGTTTCGGCTACCCCATACCCCGGCGCACGGAGGGCGGCCATCGTCAATTCGATCTCGTGGAGATCGAGGCTTTGAGACAGGCTTTCACAGAGACCCAGGACATCTCCTCGGCGATCTCAGTGGTGCGCGAGCGCGGCGAGGGCCCGTCGACGCCCGCGCGGCTGCATGCGGCGTTTGCCGCCTTCAGCGAGGAGAAGGCGGATCGGCTGATGGAGGAGAGCATGGCTGTGCGCTCGCTCGAGCGCACAGTAGAGCTGGTGCTGCTGCCCGCGGTTGAGACGCTGACGCCCAGCGCCCCGGTTGGGCGGAGCGAGACACTCTCCTGCTCTCCCGAGTACTGCTTCGCCTGGCGCTATGCCACAGGCTGGCTGGCTGCTGCCCAGCGCGTTGCGCCGCCGTCCACCCGCGAGGAGGGCGTGTTGATCTTCGACGCGAGCCGACCACAGGACGTGGATGCGCTGCACGTGCAGGCGCTCGAGCTATTCGTGCGGCGGGCGGGCCTAAGGGTGCTGACGCTGCCGGTGGAGCTTGACAGCACGCGGGTTGGAAGCGCATTGCGTGCGCTTTGCCCAAGCGTGGTGGTGCTCGGCGGACGCTGCTCGTCGCTCGAGGCGATCGGACGCGTGGTGTATGCAACGAGACAGAGCGCCGGCGAGCTGCAAGTGCTCAACTACCGTGGGGCGCTGCCCGAGACGGGTGCAAGCACGGTGGCGCGCATCGGCCCGGGGCCGGCAGAGGCTCTGCGAATGCTGCGCGAGTGTCTGACAGCCCCAGCTCGCACCGCACCGACAGCACCGACGCCGCTCACGGCGCCGGTGGCTGCAGCCGCTTCCTAGCGGCGACTCGTCACGGCGATCGCGGGCGTCCGCTTGTGGGCGACGGCGCACACCTACAATGGGCCGCCCGATGACAGCCCGCAAAGGACATCCCCTTATACCCGCACGCGAGGTGGATGCGCGCCAAGAGCTGCCCACGCTCGAGCACGGGGTGCTGGGACGCTGGCGCGAGCGAGACGTGTTCAACGAGTCGTTGCGCATGCGCGAGGGCGCCCAGCAGTGGGTCTTCTATGAGGGGCCCCCCACCGCCAACGGCAGACCCGGCTCTCACCACGTGCTCTCGCGCGTGTTCAAGGACATCTATCCGCGTTACAAGACCATGCGCGGATATCGGGTTGAGCGCAAGGGCGGCTGGGACTGTCACGGGCTGCCAGTGGAGATCGCCGTAGAACAGAAGCTGGGGATCTCGAGCAAGACGGAGATCGAGGACCCCGAGCACGGCATCGGGATAGAGCGCTTCAACGAAGAGTGTCGCAACTCGGTGTTCGAGTACCTCGAGGAGTGGAACCGCCTGACTGAGCGCATCGGCTTCTGGGTTGACCTCGAGCACGCGTACAGGACTTTGGATGAGAGCTATATCGAGTCGGTGTGGTGGGCGCTTGCGGAGATAGACCGCAAGGGGCTGCTGTATGAGGGCTACAAGGTGGTGCCCTACTGCCCGCGCTGTGGAACCGCGCTGTCCTCGCATGAGGTGGCGCTCGGGTACAAGGATGTGGTTGATCGGTCTGTGTATGTGCAACTGCCGATCGTGGCTGACCACGGCGCGGCCCGAGCGGGCGACAAGCTCTTGATTTGGACAACCACGCCGTGGACGCTGCCGGGCAACGTGGCGGTGGCGGTGGGCCCAAATGTCGAGTATGTGCGCGCCAGCATCGGCGAGGGGACGCTGATTGTGGCTGCAGGGCTCGCTGAGAAGGTGCTCGGGGAGCAGGTCGAGACATCCGAGCCCTTCCCGGGAAGCGAGCTGATCGGGGCGTGCTATGAGGGTCCCATCTTCGCCCTGAGCGACCGCGAGCGTGGCGGCTTTCCGGTAATCGCAGGCGATTTCGTTACGACGGAGGATGGCACCGGATTGGTGCACATCGCGCCCGCATTTGGCGAGGACGACTTCAGGGCTGCAGCCGCCGCCGCGCTGTTCGATCCCACCGACCCGCAGACGCTCTACAACCCTGTGAAGCCCGATGGCACATATGACAGCCGTGTGCACGGTCATGACGGAAGCTCGTTCGAGGGGCTTTTCGTCAAGCACCCAGATTTGACTAGGGCGTTGATCGCCGACCTCGACAAACGCGATCTGCTGCTGGAGGTAGCGGAATACGAGCACTCCTACCCACACTGCTGGCGCTGCGGAACGCCGCTGATCTACTACGCCAAGCCATCGTGGTACATCGCCACGTCGAAGGTGCGCGAGCAGATGCTCGAGGCAAACGAGACTGTGGGCTGGCGCCCGCCGCACATCAAGCACGGACGCTTTGGAGACTGGCTGTCGAACAATGTCGACTGGGCCCTGTCGCGCGAGCGCTACTGGGGTACGCCATTGCCGGTGTGGCGCTGTGATGCGGGTCACACGCACACGATCGGCTCGTTCTCAGAGCTCCAGGAACGCTCGGGCGCCAGCCTCAAAGACCACCACCGTCCATATGTGGATGACGTGGTGCTCACTTGCTCACACGTGAACGACCCCCTATCCAATCCATCGACCGTGAGCGGGGCGAGCGACGAGCCCGTCCCGTCGGCGGGCGCGGTGTGCGGCAGGCCAATGAAGCGAGTGCCTGAGGTCATCGACGTGTGGTTCGACTCAGGCGCGATGCCCTTCGCCCAGCATCACTACCCCCACGAGAACGAACAGCTCTTCCAAGAGGAATTCCCGGCCAACTTCATCTGCGAGGCGCTCGACCAGACCAGGGGTTGGTTCTACTCACTGCTCGCCGTCTCGACCATGCTGTTCGACAAGGCCCCCTACGAGAACGTGGTCTGCCTCGGCCTGATCCTCGACGGGGACGGCCAGAAGATGAGCAAGTCGAAGGGCAACACGGTCGAGCCGTGGCAGGTGCTCGACAAGTACGGCGCGGACGCGTTCCGCTGGTACTTCTTCACCTCAAAGCAACCGTGGGACGGCTACCGCTTCTCCGAGGAGGCGATCGGCGAGGGGGTGCGCCTGTTCCTCAAGCAACTGTGGAGCACCTATTTCTTCTATGTGCTGTACGCGAATGCGAACGCGCAGACACTCAAGGAGACGTTTGAGGTAGGGGCTGAGTCGGCCAACGGGACGAGGCGGGAGCCTGGCTGGAGCGGCATCTCGCTCGAGTCCGTGACCGACTTGGATCGATGGGCGCTCTCGAGAACGGCAGCGACCGCTGAGCTCGTGGCAGAGCGCCTGGACGCCTACGACGCGACAACCGCGGGGCGAGCAATCGCAGAGCTCGTGGACGATCTGTCCAATTGGTATGTGCGCCGTTCGCGCAGGCGCTTCTGGGACGGCGATGCAGCTGCGTTCGCCACGCTGCGGGAGTGCCTGCTCACAGTGTCGAAGCTGCTCGCCCCGTTCTGCCCGTTCGTGGCGGATGAGATCTACGACAATCTCGATGGGACGCTCGCGAGCGTGCACCTGTGCGACTTCCCGGTGGGCGATGCGCTGCCGGTTAGGGATGTGTCACTCGACGAAGCGATGGCGATCGCGCGCGAGACGGTGAGGCTCGGCTTGGGCGCGAGGGCGCAGGCGAAGATCAAGGTGCGCCAGCCGCTAGCCGAGGCCGTTGTGGTGGCAGACGGTCGCGAGCGTGTCGCAATCGAGCGCCTGAGCGAGATCGTGCGCGAAGAGCTGAACGTGCGGCGTGTGCGCTTCGTGGAGGCGGCGGATGAACTTGGCGAATATGAGGTGAAGGCGAACTACCGCACACTGGGGCCGCTGTTCGGCAAAGACATGCCGCTTGCCGCCGATGCAATCGCGGCACTCGACCCTGGGAGGCTTGCCGCCGCGGTACGGGCCGGCGAGGGGATGGGAATCGCCGTTGGGAGCCGCGAGCACACGCTCTCAGAGCAGGACGTGATCCTCACGATGAAAGCTCCCGAGGGCTACAGCGTGGAGCGCGAGGGCGCACATGCGGTGGCGCTCGACCTCACGATCGACGAGAGCCTCTTGCGCGAGGGCCGCTCACGCGAGGTTGTGCACGCCGTTCAGAACGCTCGCAAGCGCGCGGGCCTCGAGGTCGAAGACCGGATCGAGCTGATCCTCACCGGAGACCCTGCTCTAGTGGATGCAGCCCGCGAGCACGAGCCGTACGTGAACGGCGAGACGCTGGCGGTGAGCGTCGCCCTGGGCGAGGGCGACGCAACCGCTATGGACTATCAAGAGCAAACCGAGATCGAAGGGCTGGCCCTAGAGATCGCCCTACGCCGCGCAAGCCCGACAAACAAGTAACCAAGCCCTCGAGACGGTCGAGGACCAAGCGATACAAGGACGCAAGACGCGCAGTGTGCTTTGCACATGAGCATCCGAGGACGCCGTAGCGCGCCGGTCCTCGGACGTCTCAGGCGAGTGCTGGCTCCAGCTCCGCCTCGATCTTCTTCTTGGGGTAGGCCCCGACGACGGTCTTGACGGCTTGGCCGCCCTTGAAGAGGATCATCGTGGGGATCGAGAGCACCTGGAAGGTGGCTGCTGTCTGCTGGTTCTCATCGACGTTGAGCTTGACGATGCGCAGGTCCTCGCGCTCGGAGGCGATCTCCTCGAGCACGGGGCCGACAACCCGGCACGGTCCGCACCAGGGAGCCCAGAAGTCGACGAGCACGGGCTTCTCCGACTCGACGACCTCAGCCTGGAAGTTGGCATCGGTGACTTCGCTGAGGGTGCCTGCCATGGGAATCTCCTATCGGGTGACTGCCGTCTCTTCGCGGCGGGGCGCTCGAGCTCGCCGAGCGCCTCCCTTCACTATACAAAGTAAAGCGGCATATTTGAGGTGTCGAGATTTTAGTGGACGCGCACGGTGAACCCATCCCAGCTGCCTACAACCGGTGAGTGGATGCCTGTGAGCACCGTGAACAGGTGGGGCGAGACGAATACCTCGATGAATGCTGCGACGACGAGCATCGGCAAGGCAATGGCGACCGTCACAACGGTCGCAGCCAGCAGCTGATCCCACTCCCCCTTGCGGCTCGCAATGATCCAGGCGGCAAGTGGCAGGAACAGCGCAATCAACTCGATCAGCGCGTGTGGGAGCACACCAAGCAGCAGCAGAGCAGGCGACACTTTCAGGAAATTGGCGACACCGGCCAGCGTGTGGCCGAGCAGGTATGCCTGCGCGGACAGCGAGAAGGTGGTGGCGCACACCACGAAAGCAATCGCGATGCGACCGCCGTGTTCGTGCACCCAGCGTGAGACGCCGCTCTTGCTCTCGGCCTGCAAGGGGAGTGAGCTGCCGGCGATGAACCCCGCGACGCAGGCCATCGCGTGCAGGGCGAGCACGAGCAGGTTGTGGGAGAGCACGGTGGCGACATCGCTGAGCTCGCCCACCGCAAACGGGGGGCGCAGCTGGATCGGCTGAACGTAGCCGATGGACAGCGCGGAGATGACGAGCACCGCAGAGAGCAGCCCGAGCGCCGCAAGCGCTGATCCGGCGACCCATGCGCCGATCACGGGCAACGGTCTGCTCTGCCAGGCGCGCAGCGTGGAGCGGGTACGGCGAACGCCATGGTAGAGCGCGTAGGAGGAGGCGTCCACGGTCCTTCCTTGATCGGCGCGAGCCCTCCGTTACATGAGGCGGGCAGGCTGCCCGGCGCAGGTTGTCAGGTTCGAGATGAAGCTCGCTGCTCAGCAGGCACGGTGTGATTGGCGGAGCCAACCTCCTGCGCAGCCGGCGGCTGGGGCCCGAAGCGCAGGCGCGGCACGAGCCACATAGCCTCTGCGGCGATTCGCCATGACATCTTGCTCTGACCGAGCTCGCGGTCTTTGAACACGATGGGCACCTCCACCACCTGGAAGCCGGCGCGCACCGCTCTGTAGGTGAGCTCGACCTGGAAGGCATAGCCCTGCGAGCGCACGCTGTCGAAGTGGATCGCTTCGAGCACCTCGCGCTTGAAGCACTTGAAACCGCCCGTCAAGTCACGTACGCGCAGGCCGAGCACCCAGCGGGCGTAGGTGGAGCCGCCCTCGCTGATGAAGCGCCGCAACAGGCCCCAATCAACGACGCCTCCGCCGGGCACGTAGCGCGAGCCGAGCGCGAGGTCCGCGCCCGAGCGCACCGCAGCCAATAGGCGCGCGAGATCGGCTGGGTTGTGTGAGAAGTCGGAGTCCATCTCCATCACATATGCCCCACCGTGGTCGAGCGCGTAGCGGAAGCCGGCGAGGTAGGCGGGGCCGATCCCACTCTTCTCACTGCGATGCAGCACCTCGACCTGTTCGCGCTCGCTGGCGAGGCGGTCGGCGATGTCGCCCGTGCCGTCGGGCGAGCCATCGTCGACGATCAGGATCTTGTACGCACCTTCGTTTGCGCTCGCGAGAGCGTCGCCGGCGGCGGCCACGATCGCCTCGATGTTCTCCGCCTCGTTGTAGGTCGGGAGAATCAGCCAGGGGATGTTGAGCGCCTGGGGTGGATCGGTCGCCATCATGGATGCGTACCCTAAAGCGTGGCAACGAGCGGCGCGCACCTGCGGCCGGACCCAAGGCAAGCACCAGTGGATATCCAGCCGCCTACCTTCAAACGCGCTTTTGCGCGCAACTCAGCTCGAGCGCGTTGCGCCGCGTGGCTTGCAGTTCTCGCCACGTTGACGATCGCAGCACTCACGTTTGCGAGCGGGGCTTTGGCTCAAGCTCCACAACAGGCCCTGAGCGCGAGTCCGCTCGACGGCTACATAGCCGGGGTGGCTCGTGCCTGGGAGCCGTATACGACCACCGACGGACGGGTGGACGACCCGTTGGACGCTGCAGACACCGGCGACAACTACGGTGTGATCCTGCTCGCGGATGTGATGTTGAAGGTAGCCAAGCGCACGGGCGACAGCACACTGGAAGGGGCTGGCACGCGCATCATCGCCTCGGCGTTGACGCTGCCCGTGCCCAACGATCCCTTCAACTTGCTTGCAATCGCCGCAGTGATCCATGACGGCCAAGAAGGAGACTTCCCAGCAGGCGCGTGGGAGCAGGTGGCTACAGCGCTCATGCAGCGAGCCGGGCAGATCGGACCGCCGACGGAAGCAACTTGCCTGACTGAGACACCTTGCTATGACAACTGGCGCCTGGTGTGGTCCGCTGGCGCCTCGCTGCTGCTGTCAGACAAAGTGGTCGGTGTGCCTGGCTCGCTGGCTGAGAACAGCGTGCGCGCCTCGCAGCAGATCGGCATCGATCTCGCCATGGCTGTAACTCACGCAGGGGCGCCGCTCGCGCTGAGGACTGCAAGCGAAGACACGCGCGAAGCGAGCCGACACAAAGCGGTTGGAACGCTCGACACACTCACTGCTTCCGCCGCGGGGGGGCTCGCACGCGAGCTGTCGGACCCCGGCGCCGAGCCGCCCGCCTACGAGTTGTTCTCGACGTTCATGCTGGAGCTGATCGGCGAGACCGACCCGGGCTCAATCACCCCGGCGGTGGCAAGGCTTCGCCGCCAGGCCGACCGCTATGCGCTTGACATGATGGCGCCCGACGGCCAGCTGTCGCTCTCGGGGCGCTCGCTTGACCAGTCATGGGTGCAAGGCGCAGCTGCCGCGCTCGGCGCCAGGCGAGCCGTGCTTGAACCGGCCGAGGCAGGCGCCTGGCGAGCATATGCCGACCGCGCCGTGTCCTACCTGCTGAGCGCCTACCCGATCCGCGCCGACGGCCTGCTTCCGATCGTTCCCGGCCTGAGCCTGGAATGGAATCCGCTGATCATGGACGGCTATGCCGCTCTGAACCAATACGAGGGCCTGACGCTGTGGCTGCTGTCAGACGCGCTGGCTCAGTGGCCACGGACAGAAGCCCCGCGCGCCTCGCTGCCGGTGGACAGCCGGGAACTGCTCGCCAACGATCTCAGCTCGAGCGGCCTGGTGTGGGGTCGACCGGCCGGTGTGTGGTGGGAGATCAGCGGCCGCTCCACAAGCAGTGATCCACGCTCGGCCCAGGGGCTTGTCGCGGTGAAGGTTGCAGGCCTCGGCGAATGGCACGACCTGCTGGCGCTGCGACCGCTGCATGGCAAGCTCTCGAGCGTTTGGACGCTCGAGCTGAAGCACGGCAGGACGGCGACCCCCACCTTTACGCGCGTACACGGCACGGGTCGCCAGGCGGTGCTTATCGGTAGCTACAGAGAAGCGACAGGCCACCTGCTCGCGCGCGCCCGTTGGACGCTCGGCGCCACAGCAACGGGAGTCAAGCTGAGCATGAGCGTGCCGGCAAAGGCCACTCTGCGCACCACCGTTTGGCTCACCGGCACTTCCCAGCACCTGCTTGCTCGCGCTGGGACCATGACGCGCGGGACATGCACCGTGTCCGCCTCGGGACGGGCATGTCCGGTGACGATCGAGTGGCACAACCGGCGCGCGGCAGTGCTCGAAGTGGAGGCATAGATCGGGACCCCGCGATCGGCGCCCAGCTCAGAAGATCTTCGGAATGGTTCTCTGGATGTGACGGTGGAGTTCTCGGGCGAGGATCGCAAGCGCGGGACGGGCCTTGCCGTAGGCGTCGATCAAGCCAGCATCCCAAGTGAACCTCCTGGAGAGCTTGTAGGGAGAGCCGGGCGAGCGCCAGTGGTAGTAGTAGACCCGAGTGATCCGAGAGCTGAGCCTAGTGAGCGAGAATATATTCCCTGCAACTCTCGCTGAATATGCGGAGCCGTGGTAGATCAGCTTGCCTTTGAAGCGCCACCACACAACTCCCCCAACCTCGCTGAACCACACCTGCCCGCGCACAGCCGCTAGGAAGCTTTCGATCAGCGCCGGGCTGTCCGTGCTGATGCTGTGGTAGGGGTTGAAGGGCCAGATCTTCGGATAGGGGCGCGCTGTTTCCAGGAAGGAGTTGACCCAGCCCTCGACGTTGCCGTCTGAGTCGAGAATGTCTGGCGCAGTCACCTCACAGCCGGGGCAGTGGGCGGCGAGCACGTTGTAGTACTCAGCCGCGAGCTTGGGATTGTGCGCGGTTGGCTGCGTTACATGGGTGGCCTCGTCCCATGGCGCGAACTCCTTGACCCACGGGAACAGCTTCCTGAAGCGCCGGAAAGCTGTCAGGAACTGGCCCGGGCTCGGCGCACGCCCGTTGTTGTCGGCGTGTTGGAAAGTGATGAATGGAGTGATGTGGTAGGCGTGCTTGACCGCATCGAGCCACGCCGTCGCCTGCGCCAGGTCACGCTTGTTCAGCGCAACGTTCCACGGCACCACATCGCGGGCGAGGTGAACGCCGAGCTCCGCTACGCGTGGATCGGAGAACGTGCTCGGTTCATAGTCGGAGAGACCAAAGCGAAACGAGGCGGCCGCGGCGGAGCCTGCCGAGGCGAGACCGACGAGCGCAAAGCAGGCAAACAGCAGCGCGCAGACACGACTGGCGCGAGCCGAGGGACTGCAACGTGCGTGAAGGTATGTGCGTACGCGCATGGTGAGGATTCCTGTCAGCCTTCGCGAAGGCCGCCCCCCGCGCCGGACCTACCGCCTACCCGCAGTTATCATAGGCGCCGATGAGCCGGTTGCGCGCCACTCTCTTGGCGGTACTGCTCGTCGGGGGTCTTCTTCAGACAGTCATGCATCGGGCGCCGAGCGCAGCCGCCGCGACAGTTCAGCGCTCGCCCTTCGGGCTCTCGATCGAGTATCCGTTGATGGAGAAGGCGCTCGGCAGCGGCGCCTGCCCGAGCCAAGCACTTGTATCGACCTTGCAGGCACTCGGCTCACCGACGCTGCGGATCGGGGGCGACTCGCAGGATCTGGCCGGCCCAACGGCGGCCTACCACTACGACATACCCCCCTCCTTCTGGACGACGCTCGGCTGCCTTGCCCGTGAGAGCGGCGTGCCGGTGGTGGTTGGCCTGAACTTCGCCGAAGGCCCTGCAGCGGACGACCTCGCCACGGTTTCAGCGGCCGAGCAAGCGATCCCCGCCTCGCAGCTGAGCTTCTCGCTGGGCAACGAGCCTGACCTGTACGGATTCAGCCACATCCTCCCGAACGAACCCGGCTTCATCGTTCCGGCCTTCCGGCCGGCGCCTTGGACGGCTGAGGCGTATGCGAGCGAATGGACAAATCGGCGGGCAATGCTCGGACAAATCCCGATCGAGGGCCCCGACCTCGCAGGGATCAGCTGGCGTGCTC
>JBAPMC010000291.1:0-4749 GCA_049278415.1 Solirubrobacteraceae bacterium | reverse complement strand
TCCTTCCGGACCTGACCTGGTTCACGAGCCGACACCGCGAGGGACCCGAGCCATCGACGCTCCCGGCGGCGGAGCGACCGGAGCGGACCCCCTCGGAAGGGAATTCAGCCCCGCTAGAGCGGATTGCGGATTCAGGGCGCCGCTACATCCCCGCCTAGCACGGTCCACCGCGATCGTAGCGCGAACAGGGTCCGATGCGTTAGGCTGCCCAGCCGTTATGAACTTCACTAACTTGCACTCACCCAAGTCCTCTCGCGCCCGCCTTGGCTTGATGCTTGCCATGCTCAGCGCGAGCGCCCTGATTGCTGGCTGCGGCTCGAGCAGCTCATCGAGCTCAATCGCCGTAGGCAACGAGTCAGACGTCAGCTCGGTGCCGCATGTAAAGGGCGAAACCACTCCTACGAGCACCGCCCCCACCACGCCGCCCACGGCATCCGCCAAGACGCCAACCAGCGGCCCACTCTCCAAACAGCCCACGGTGACGGTTCCCGCCGGCGCGGCGCCAACAACGCTGGTAACCAAGGAAATCATCAAAGGCACCGGCCCAGAAGCCAAGCCAGGTGACCCCGTGACGGTCAACTACGTTGGCGTGCTCTACCACGGCGGCAAGGAGTTCGACGCCTCGTGGAAGCGCAACGAACCGTTTGCGTTCGCGCTCGGCAAGGGTCAAGTCATCAAGGGCTGGGACCAAGGCGTGGCGGGCATGAAGGTGGGTGGACGGCGCGAGCTGATCATTCCCTCCGAACTTGCATACGGCAAGACCGGCTCACCGCCAACCATCCCGGCGAACGCGCCGCTCGTGTTCGTGGTGGACCTGCTCGGCGTCTAGCGCTGCGGGTCGCCTTCGCCATCATCGCGGTTGCCGCAGCAGGGCTCATCGCCGGCTGCGGCTCCAGCGCATCTGACACGTCCGGCGCCGAAATAGCGCTGGAGCGAGCGCAGTTGGTGAAGGTCAGCAGTGGGCTTCACTCCAGCGAGAAGACGGTGCAAAGCGAGGTGGCAGCTTCGCGGGGGGCATGGCCGCTGATTGCAGGCGGACTCCCCCAAACGCTTTCCCCGGCGTTGCAACATGCTGTAGGCGTGGCAAGCGCCAGCGCCCAAGCTCTTTCTGAACCGGCCTTCTTGGCGAACGCCCGCCAGCTCACAGGACCGGCTGCAGGGATCGCTGGGCTCTATGAAAGCTACGAACAGCTCGCTAAACGAGGATGGCGGCTCACCGAAGCCACCATCGGCGCCATCCTCAGCGGCCCCCCTGCTGTGGCGAGCTTCGAGCGGGAGAGCTCCTCGCTCTATATAGATTCAATCTATGACGGCCACTTCAACCTGTCTCTCATCGGCAAGGACCTCACGAGCGCATACGAGCACCTCGGGGGCAGCAAGGAGTTTGGCGCCAGCCTTACCCAGAGCGAGATCAACGCGCTCGCAACCGCCTACTCCATCCCAGCGGTGAGGCTCGAGCCCCATCCGCAGGGTGCAGCCAAGAAAGGCTGACTCGCACATGGCGGCCGAGGCAGCCCTGAACGCCTGACCGCCCGCATGCGGCACGGCGAATAGAATCACTGTGCCAGGACGCGTAGCTCAGTGGGAGAGCGCTCGCTTCACACGCGAGGCGGCGGTTGTGCCGCAAGTGCCCTGATCGCCAGTGTTCGTGGGTGATTCCGACGGCCGGACGGCACCTCGGATGCGATTGTGATCCCGCGCGGGGCCCGGACACGGAGGCGCGGCCGATGCCTCTGGTGCGCGCAACCGCCGCCACCCGCCACCACTCCCGCCGTCGGCGCTGCCCATAGTCCTGGCGCTTCCTTGACCACCGACTCGCGCATTCCCTGAGCGCTGCCGCGCCCGGCGTCGCCTCGCGTCCTGGGATCATCCGGCCATGCCCAAGGACCGGATTCGGCGCTACCGCCTTGCCCCAACGTGCGCGTCGTGATCCAGCGCTCAAGCGCTCATCCGGTCGAATACGCGATCATGCTGCTCGTCGAGCGCGACGGGGAGTGGCACACAGTGCGCACCTTCGACAACGCCCACGATCCCACCGAGCACCACGAGCACCGCTACATCGGCTCCGAGAAGCAGGAGCCAATCATCACGCACGGGTCCGTGAACGACGCGATGCACGCCGCCGAAGTCAAGATCAGGGGAGGCTGGTCCGATATCGTTCGTAGCTGGGAGAACACATGATGAGCGCCGTCTATGACAAGACCTGGGATCTCTTTATGGCTGCGTCGCTCAGCGACGATGACCTCGGCTACCCCGATGAGGTCGAGTTCATTCCCGGGGATCAGGAGTGGGCCGACGAAGTGCTCTGGCGCAACCTCACCGAAGGCCATCCGACCGTCCTCGTCAGCGATGATGCCGAGCTGCTGCTGCTCCCGCGGCCCCGCAGCCTGGTAGACCGGCTGCGTGGACACGTCGTTGTCAACGTTGCCCATCGCACCCACGGACACGCTTCGCCCTACGCAATTGCGGGCCGGTTGGGCCGCCATCCCGTGCGCCAGATGCGCGAGCTGGCCCACGCGTAGCCGTGCTTGCGCGGCGAGCGCAGTCCAAACTCCAAACTACGCCAGGCCAGTCCACTCGCCGGGCGCCGCACCGGGCACCCATGCCCGCGTGACGCCGCCGCCCTCTTGGCGAAGTTCCCGACTGTAGCGCCGAGTTGCACGTGGAAGGCCAGCTCGTGCCGCGGGTCGTCTGCTACTTGGTCAATCCAGTCGCGCCATACGACGAGCGCACACAGTGTCTCGAGGTGCGATGAGTCCTCCCACCAGCCGTCGTAGACCTCGCGCGCGGCACGATCACCGTGTGCGCTGCCAAAGACCGACGCCGGGGTCAGGGTCGTGAACATCGCCGCACTCGCTCAGGCGCATGTTCGCCTCGCTGTTGTTCGCCATCGGCGAGACATCGCCATACGTCATGGCGCAGATGGGCCACACCACACCGAACCTCACCTTGGATTTACGCTCGCTAGATGGACCGCCGCGACGGCGAGCCAGAGCGTCTCAAGAGCCTTGTGTACGGCGGCGAGCCCGTCGGTAGAGACACTGGCCGGAGAGCCAGCATCTCGCTCTCCTAGGCGCGATCACATCGTCGTGTCTGCGGCCTGAGCGGGAGTTGCACGCGGATGGTTCATGATGCAAGCTGAGCGGCCCGGCCCAACAGGCGGAACGCGGCCACAACGCATGCTGGACCGCGAGCATGCTCCGACGATCTATTTGCCGGATGAAGACGTGTCCGGGATGGGTGTGCGTAACAGTCAGGCTGTGCGGGCGTCGTACGCCGTCGGACGCGCGGAGCCAGGTCGGGCCGTGTTGAATGCGATCCAAGACGACGCCACACTGTCCGCGCTCCTCACCCCGCCGCCTGGGGCTCCGAGCCAGGACGACGGGTGGGAGTTTGCGGAGATGGTCGAGGACAACATCGGGCGGGCTGAGCGTCGCCGTGCTTTCGAGCTACCTGGCCTGTTGGTCGAGTCCGCGGCCCGCAACGTGCTCGCAGCGGGCGGGAGCACCGACGACGTCGCGCCGATCATCGAGGCCTTGCCCGAGGTCTTGGAGCATGTCCGTAATTTGATCTCCGGTCAAGCCGGCCGAGCGTACGTTGGTGCAGCATTTGCAGGTGTTCGGGTACCGGAGGGAACCCGACTCCATACTCCTTGGGGAGTGCTTCGGTGCGCGGCCGAGCCCGAGCGTAGCCACCGCCCTGGAGGAAGCCCCGAAGCCTGGTCGATCGTGGAAGCGGAGATCCCGCTTCGTTGGACGCTTGGCGAGCGAACAGCGGGTGCGCCGCTCGATATCAGCGAGCAGTTCAGTAGAGCCCAAGAGAAGGTCCAGCGGCTGTCACTCGCAGGGCTTCTCGCATTCGGTCAGGCCGCCGTGCCGCGTCTTACCTGGTTCTACCTCCGCGCTCCGCTGCGTGGATGGGGCCCGAATGCCTGGCCGGCCACAGTGGGCTGGACTGGCCAGCCTCACCAAGAACCAGATGCTCTCGCGCCTGCTCAGCAAGAGGAGCTGGTCCAGTGGTGCAACGTCGTGGACACTCGCCAAGAGTCAACGATTGCTATCGCTGAGCGACGGGTCCTCTCGGCGATCACCGATCGCTCACACAGCGATGAGGACGCTCTGATCGACGCGGTGATCGCCTGGGAGAACCTGTTCGGTCACGGATCAAACGTCGAGATGACATTCCGCGTAACAGCGTCGCTCGCCATCCTTTTGGAGCCCGACCCGGTGAAACGGCCTGAGCTCGCCAAAGAGCTACGCCGAATATACGGCGACAGGAGCACCGTCGCGCATGGCGGGACTCTGAGCGCAGGCCGCAATCTGCCCGGGGAGCGAACCCGCGCAATCGCTGTGGCCGTCGAAGCGTTGAGGAGCCTCTATCGGGACTATCCCGATCTCCTCTCGGACCCCGGTCGCGGGATGCGCCTCATCCTCGGCGGGAGACCAGATTGATTCGAAGACTGCTGCGGTGTAGTACGAGCGGGCCAACCATCACTCGGAGGGCGTCGGCCGAAGCAACAGGCACGGCCGACAGGTCGTTGCACTCCCGACCGGGGAGGAGGCCCCGTCAAGCCCCACGTTGAACCACGTAGGCTTACAAACGCGGCTCACGGCAGCACTGAATGGGCAGTATTGGGCAGCAGCGCCATCGACAGGACTCCAGCCACGGCGGCGAGCGGCACGCCGGCCCAATAGAATCGGACATCTAGGACGCGTAGCTCAGTGGGAGAGCGCTCGCTTCACACGCGAG
>JBAPMC010000290.1:0-3711 GCA_049278415.1 Solirubrobacteraceae bacterium | reverse complement strand
CGGCAAGGGCCTCGGATACGGGATAGATACTCCGAAATGCGCGGTCGCTAGACCGGTTGAGGCACGATTCGGATGTATGGCTTTGGTGTCTCCCAGCCATCCGGATAGGTGGCCTTGGCTTCCTCGTCAGAGACCGACCCTGCGATGATCACATCGTCTCCCGGCTGCCAGTTGACCGGCGTCGCCACCTTGTGGCCAGCAGTGAGCTGCAGTGAGTCGATCACCCGCAGCACCTCGTCGAAGTTGCGCCCGGTAGTCATCGGGTAGACGAGAATCAGCTTGACCTTCTTGTCTGGGCCAATTACGAAGACGTTGCGAACCGTCTGGTTGTCGGCCGGTGTCCTTGCGTCCGAGTCGCCTAAAGCGCTCGCCGGCAGCATTCCGTACAGCTTGGAGACGTTGAAGTCGCTGTCGCCGATGATCGGATAGTTCGGGGCGTGCCCCTGAGTCTCCTCGATGTCGCTCGCCCACTGCGCATGCTTGCCCGTCTGGTCCACCGACAGGCCGATGATCTTCACGCCGCGACGGTCAAACTCGGGCTTGATCTTGGCCATGTAGCCGAGCTCTGTCGTGCAGACCGGAGTGAAATCCTTGGGATGGGAGAAAAGCACCGCCCACGAGTCGCCAATCCAGTCATGGAAGTGGATCGGACCCTCGCTGGTGTCCGCCTCGAAATCGGGGGCGATGTCGCCGAGCTGCAGAGTCATTGCTGTTTCCTTTCGATCCACGCTAGTTGATTTCAATTTGTGCTGGTTGCCAGTATGCACCTCTGATGAATCCGAAGTGGTGCTGGTGATCTTCGACGGCCCGTTGATCCAGTGGCTGCTTGACCCCGAGCAGGCCCCAGACAGCAAAGAGCTCGCGAGCCTAGCGGCAGCACCTGCGCCTGCATTGCCATGAGCGTCGAGAGCAGTATTCCTGTGGGTTGTCCGCTCAGACGATTTGGGCCACACGGTGGACGCTCTCATCCATAGTGGTAGAATGACCCACTATGGCTTATTTTACGTCCCGAGGCAACGGAGCCTGGGAGGTCCGGGAGTCGCGCCTGACCGCAGCAGGACCGCGCAGTCGAACACTGGCCACGTTCAAGGAGTTGACACCTGAGATTGCCGAGCGAGCACGCGAGCGCTCCTCCCAGCCGCTGGATGTAAAGGATCTGCGCGATAAGGCACGGCGAGCAGGCGTTCCCGTCGCCCCCTCGGTCGGCGATCGGGCAAGCGCCCAGTTGATAGCTGAGCTGGCTGCAGGCCGCAGCCCTCGCCCGGCGCTCGTGCGTCTGCTGCTGGGCGCCCTTCAAGCCGAGGGCAAGCAGTCGGACAACGCCGAAGCCGCGGCTGCATGGATCACGGCCACCCCACAGCGACGTGGGGACACGCTGCGCGACTTGCTGCTGCTCGTCGACAGCTTGCCGCGCAGGCGCGCACGCGAGCGCGAGCGCTTTCCGCGAATCCAGTCGCACGCGGCGTGAGCGAACCGAGCCTTCCAGAGAAGATCGTTGCTATCCACGAGCAGTTCACCCGCGCGAAGACGCCGCACGCATTCGGGGGTGCGCTTGCGCTCGCCTACTACGCAGAGCCACGCGCCACGATCGATATCGACGTGAATGTGTTCGTCGCCCCGTCGGACTACCCCGCTGTGGAGCAAACGCTCGCGTGGCTCGGTGTTGGGGACGGCGTGAACCCCGAGCTCGTCCAGCGCGACGGCCAGTGCCGGCTGCACTGGGGACACACTCCGATTGACCTGTTCTTCGCCTATGACGAGCTGCACGAGGCGATGCGCCGAGCTATCCGCATGGAGCCCTTCGGAGACACGACGATTCCGGTGCTCGCGCCCGAGCACCTACTCGTGTGCAAGGCGGTGTTCAACCGCCCGAAGGATTGGCTGGATATCGAGCAGATGCTGGTGTGTGTCGAAGAGCTTGACGTCCCCGATGTGCGCATGTGGCTCGAGCGGGTGCTCGGTACCGACGAGCCCCGCATCCAGCGCTTGGAGCGGATGCTCGAAGCGCTGCTCGGACCGTAGCCCCTACCGACGTACCTTCGTGAGCCGCTCGAGCTCACGTCCGAAGGCAGCCTCCACCTCCTGGGACATGGTGAGCTGGTAGGAGGCCAGCAGCGCCCGCGAGGACACTGGCCGCAGACGCTCGATCGACTCGGTTACCTCCGCCCAACGCTCCTGCGGGTACCCCGCCTCTGCAAACGGCTTCCACAGATCCTCCAAGAAGAGCTTTACGTACTCGCGTGCCACCACCTTGCACTGATCGCGCACCTTCCCTGTAACGGTCAGTGCGTGGGCGAGCGGCACTCCCCGGCGCACCACCTCCTCGGCGGCATCGAGCAGCGAGGGCATCGGCGCCTCGTAGCGATCCTCGCCGAGCGCCACCAGCAGCCCGATCCGCTCAGCGCGCGCGAGCAACCATGTGTCGACCTCCCCGCCGAAGCGTGCTCCCAGCTCCGCCAGCGTGAACACCTGTGGCTGCTCGGTCTCGAAGGGGGTGTGCACTGCTTCGCGCAGGCTGCGCAGCTGTTCAGGGCGGCCGTGGGTCTCCTCCAGCAGCCGCTGGATCGCGCGCAGATTGAAGCCGTCAGCCTGCATCTCCTGAATCAACTGCAGCCGTGCGAGATGTTCGGGTCCGTAGTAGCCCACGCGCTCGCGCACCTCCGGAGCAGGCAGCAGTCCGCGCGCGCGGTGCGCGCGGATGTTGCGCACCGTCATTCCGCTACGAGCCGACAGCTGCTCGATCGTGAGTGTGCTCTCCTGCGCCATCTTGGGCAGCATACCCCCAAGCGATGCGCCTTTAAACAACGTGACATCGTTTGGTGTAACCTTGATCCATGTCCAGCATACGCATGCCCATGAGCTCTTCCGCCCTCGCCTCCCCAGACCCAGCCTCCGCAAACCCAATCGTCAAGCGCCTCACAGCAAGGAAACCCACCCAACGCCACCAGCTCCCGCCCGGCCCGCGCACGCCGCTACCCGTGCAGAGCTATCTCACCTGGAACCGCACGATCCCCTTCTTCGCAGCCAACCAGCGTAAGTACGGCCCGGTGTTCACAATCCGCTCGCTCCCTTGGGGCCGGGCAGTTGTCGTTAACGACACCCAGCTCGTCAAGCAGATCTTCACCGGCGATCCCGCCGTCTACCACGCCGGCGACGGCAACTCGCTGCTCGCGCCTGTGCTCGGTGAGCACTCGGTGCTCGTGATCGACGAGGACCCTCACCTACAGGCCCGTAAGCGTCTGCTTCCCCCATTTCATGGCGAGTCCGTGCGCCGCTACGGCGACATAGTCACGCGAATCGTCACGGAGGAGATCGAGCGCTGGCCGCTGAACAGGGTGTTCCCTTTGCAGCCACGCATGCAGGCAATCACGCTCGAGGTGATCCTGGAGGCGGTGATTGGGGTAACCGACCCCGTGCGCCTGTGTGCGCTGCGCGAGGCGCTGCCTGCGGCTGTCCCCACGGACCCGACTCTGATGGCGTCGTGGATCATCCCCGGATTCGAACATGTCGGGCGTTGGCGACGCTTTCGCCGCACCGTCGAGGAGGCCAACCGGTTGCTACGCGAGGAGATTGCGGCGCGGCGCGAGGACCCAAGGCTCGAGGAGCGCGAAGATGTGCTCTCCCAACTCGTGCGCGCCGGGGAGACCGACGACGAGGAGCTGCGCGATCAGATCATGACGCTGCTGCTCGCCGGCCACGAGACGACCGCCA
>JBAPMC010000289.1:0-2363 GCA_049278415.1 Solirubrobacteraceae bacterium | reverse complement strand
GCTCTGGGGACTTCCGTGAGGAAGCTCCTCAGGCCGTGCTGCGCTTGCACCGCCGAGCCATTCCCATTGCAGACTCACACACGCCCAGATCCGCTCGGCGACGCCCAGCGCGATCGACGGCGAAGGGTGCTCTGCAATTGGAAACCGTAGCGGCCTGCCACAGCGGAGAGTGACCTTGCGTGGGCGTATGCGCCATCCTCGGCGCACGTCCTCTGTGCCGATGACGGCTACGGGAACCACTCGTGCGCCTGTTTGCAGAGCAAGGCGCCCCACTCCACGGTGGGGGTGGCCGAGCGGACCTGGACGCACACGGGTGCCCTCGGGAAAGATCACGACGCAGTCCCCCCTTTCGAGAATTGCCCTGGCAGTTGCCATGGCGTGCTCGTCACCTGTTCCCCTGTCAACCGGGAAGGCGCCAAGACTGTTGAGCAGCCAAGCTTGCCAGCGCGGCTCGAACAGCTCCCGCTTAGCCATGTAGTAGACCGGTCGGCGTGTGAGCGCACCGATTACGAAGGGGTCGAGGAAGCTGCGGTGGTTTGCTGCGAGCAACACTGGACCTGAGCTCGGAACGTGCTCGCGCCCGATGCGCTCGAGGCGGAAGTAGAGCAGGAAGGAAGGAAGCAGTATCGCTCTTACAAGCCAGTAGAGCACCGGGTTCACACCGCGTGCCAAGGCGTGCTCGCGGAAAGCCGTCAGACGGGGTGCGTTCGCCGATGTGCTCGCGGATGGCTCAGGCGAAGATCCGCCAACCGATGACAGGCGTCCGATCGACCGACCGTCGGTGTCGGCGACATCCTCATCGCGCCCAATGGCAACTGGATTTTGCTCCATGCACTGGGATACCCGCCTAGGCATGTCGCGTTACATCCGCGAGCCAGCTCCGTTCTGATCGCCGTGACGAGTACGATGCCCAGGCCACGCCGGAGTAGCTCAGCTGGCCAGAGCACCTGTCTTGTAAACAGGGGGTCACGGGTTCGAATCCCGTCTCCGGCTTTTGAGGAACTGGCCTGCTGTGCAATCGCGTCGCAGGCTCCGACGAGCCGCTAGCGACGGGCCAATCGGCGTCCGCTCTCGATGTCTGGCGGGTGATAGTTGATCTCGTAGTGGTGGTACAGAGCGGACTCGTCGGCTTGGGAGAGCTCCTCGCCGTGCTGTTCGAGGTTGGGCGCCCCCTGAACCTGCTCCTTGGTTACCGCGACTTGCAGCTCATCCGGACCTAGCTTGATGTTGCTGAGAGGCACAAAGGTCAAGTGACGCCCAATGAGTCCTTCCTTGACCGTTGCGAACTGCGGAATGTCGGTCTCCACGTCGACATACACATCCTCGAGCTTTCCGATCTTCTCGCCGTTGATGTCGACCAGCAGCTTTCCGTGCCAGTCGGCGACATTGAATCCGGCCTCATCCTGACTTTCGCTCACGGCGTTCGCCCGCCCTTCGCTTGGCCGCCCGTTCCTGTCTTTGCGCGACGAGGGGAGGCTTTCTTGGCAGGCGTGGCGGCTCTACGTTGGGAGGCGGGAATCTCTGCCTTGGCTAGCGCCTTCGTAAGGCGGGGGATCTCCTTCTCGAGATAGGAGCGCATGCGCTCCTCCTCGCGGCGAATTGCTCGGGCGAGCTGCTGTGTCTCCTTGTCGCCCAGCGCCTCGGCGAGCGTGTTGATTGCCGAGTAGGTGGCGATCTCCTCGGACTCGCTTGTGTACTCGGTCTTTGCGTTCTTCAGCTGCTTCTCCTCCTCGCTCGTGCCTCGCAACGCGTGCAGAGGACCCTGGGCTAGCGCAGCCGCCTTTTGGGCGCCGCTGAGGACCGCCCGAGCGGCCTCGCCGACCGGCGCGGGTCCAGGTGTGTCGATCGTTGCGGCTTCGCCCCCAAGTTGCTTGATGCGCTTCTTGACCTCTCGACCATGGCGCTTGGTTTCCGAGAGGTGCTGCTTGAGGCGCTTCTTGTAGGCGACCTGTGTGGTCATCGCGATATGCGCCTCGAGCGCCGTTTCCAGGCGCCTCTCAAGACCGTAGGCCTCGTTCAGATACTGGACCAGCTTCAGATCACCGGCAGATAGCTCAGCCATCTCTCTCCCTTCTTAGAGGCGCCCACGGCAGGGACCCATGAAGGCGCCAGCAGGTTCTTCTCGTGCTGCCCATTGCGTCCTCCTCAAAAAGCTTTCCTTGAGGATTTTCTATACCCGACTGAGAAACTCGAAAACTCGCCTCCTTGCCCGGGCACAGGCAGGGATCTAGCTGGAGGGGAATGGGGAGCAGATATGAGCGCCAGCTGAAAGACGTTTGTTTCCGACTCTCAGAGCAGGTGGAGCTGCTGCAAGCACGTTCACCCAGGAGCAGATTCTGAAGCGCTGGCCTTGCAAAGCGCAG
>JBAPMC010000288.1:0-4715 GCA_049278415.1 Solirubrobacteraceae bacterium | reverse complement strand
CATCAGACAAGCGCGGAACACGGACCACACCCCCCCGCAACGCCAACTGCGGCTCTTCCAGCCCAACAACCCGATCGAGAGCTCGCCAAGACGACTCTCCACCGTCAACGTCGACAAGCACAAAACGACCAGGATTCTCCGACTGGGCTGAACGCACCAAGCCCCAAACTGTGCCGCCGGACAAATCGGCCACATCCTCTTCCACATCCACTGCAACCGCACCCCGAGTAACCAGCACCAACCGACGCGCAGCGAACCGCTCATCCACAAGCCATTTCTGCACAAAGGTAAGTACACGCGCCAAGACAGCCCTCACGACATCTGGTGTCCCGCCGGCTATTCCCTCGCCGGCGGGACCAGCGGTCTCCCCAAGACCCCCGACATCCAGCAGCACCGTCTCGGGCGTCTCTCCGCCACCGTCCATCGCGTCGCCGAGCCCGTCCAAGTCGGCAAGCATCTGGCAGGTCACGCCCGCGGATTGCAGCGCATCGAACACTTCCGCGCGACGCGTAACGAGCAACACCGAGGCGCCTGTGGAGGCAGGTGCGAGCACCGGACCATCTACCCACTCAACCCCCAACATCGAATCGTGCTGGCTGCGAGCGCTCCTCCCTATATCCGCGGCCAACGCGCGTCGGGTCGCCAATGAGCCAATCGAAGCGACCGGAGACCCATGCTCGTCTGCCACAAGGATCGACACGACATCGCCCCCGGCCGGCGCGATGCGCGCACGCAAGGCCGATGCGCCGCTCACCGTCAGTGACACATCGCTCCACGAGAACGGCAATGGCACGCCCTCTTGCACGTGCTCCTCCTCAGCCCGACCACCAAGCGCAAGCACATGCAGGACCGCATCCAGCAACGCCGGATGCAAGCCGAATGAGCCGGCCCGATCACGCTCGCCGCTAGGTAGACAAACCTCTACGAACATCTCATCGTCGCGCCGCCAGGCGCCAATCAACCCCTGGAAGACCGGTCCATAGTCAAGACCGCTGTCAGCCAAGCGGTCATAGGCATTCTCAAGCGGCACGGGCTCAGCGCCGCTCGGGGGCCACATACCGTCATCTCCCACCGTCACCCCGGCCTGCGCGGTGTGTCCATCGTGTATGGACGACGCGAGTGAGCCGACCGCGTGACACACCCACTCGGCCTCACTCGCTGAAGCGTTCCCAGGAGCGTCCTCGACGCGTGAATGGACACTCAGAGAGCGAACATCGGACTCATCGGCCTCTCCAACCCTTACCTGCAACTGCGCGCTACCCCGCTCATCCAGCAGCAACGGAGTCTGCAAAACCAGCTCACGCACAAAGCCGCATTCAATATGAGCACCCGCGTGAAGCGCGAGCTCGAGGAACGCTGTACCCGGAAGCACAACGGCTCCCAATACGACGTGATCTGCAAGCCAGGGATGCTCTCGCAGGGACAAGCGGGAGGTGAAAAGCCAACCTTCGCCGGGTAGCGCTACCGCCGCGGTCAACAACGGGTGATCCGCCGAAGCCTGACCTATTGCCCTCGCGTCCCCACCCCTCCAAACAGAGTCAAGCCAAAACCGCTCACGTTTAAACGCATACGTCGGCAATCCAACGCGCTTGCGATCTGAGCCCTCCAAGGCTACGTCCCAATCGACGGTCTTTCCCCTTGTCCACAGCCGAGCGATACCGCCAAGCAGCGACTGCGCCTCTCCACGCTCCCGGCGCAAGAGCGGTATCGCCGCCGGAGTGAGCTCATCTCGACTACCAGTTTCAACCGCCTGCCCATCTCCCGCGGCGCCGACCGGCGACTGCTTGCCCTCGCCATTTGCCGATATCAGGCAATCCTCGACCATCGCGCTGAGCACGCCATCCGGACCGAGCTCCAGAAACAGTCCAACGCCCCGCGAAAGCAGCCAGTTCACACAATCGGCGAATCGAACCGTTTGGCGAGCCTGGCGCACCCAGTAGTCGGGAGTGCAAATAAGCTCGGCGGCGATCGCCTCTCCAGTGAGGTTGGACACAATTGGGATCTTCGGCTCAGCGAAAGAGAGCTCGGCGGCTGCTTGACGAAACTCCTCGAGCATGCCGTCTATGCAGGGCGAGTGAAAAGCGTGAGACACGCGCAGACGCCGTGTCTTGCGTCCCTGCCGCTCCCACGTATCCGCCAGATCGAGGACTGCCCGCTGCTCACCGGAAAGCACAACCGAGTCGGGGCCGTTGACTCCCGCGAGCGCGACGCTCTGCTCGAGGCCTGCAAGCGACACCAGCATCTCCTGCTCGGAGGCCTGGATCGCCACCATCGCGCCGCCGGAAGGCAGCGCCTGCATAAGCTGACCACGTGCCACCACCAGGGCGCACGCGTCAGACATTGAGAGCATTCCGGCCACCTGCGCGGCGGCCAGCTCTCCGATCGAATGCCCCACCAGGAAATCGGGCTGAACGCCAAAGTGCTGAACTAGATGGAAGGTCGCTACCTCAAAGGCGAACAGCCCAGCTTGGGTGTAGACCGTCTGGTCAAGCAGTCCAGCGGTCTTCGAGTGAGCCTCTGCCCAGAACACCTCCTTCAGCGGATACTCCAGACGCGCGTCAAGCTCAGCACAAACTTCGTCCAGCACGCGTGCAAACACTGGGAATGTCTCATGAGCCTCACGACCCATACCCGCGCGCTGAGCCCCTTGGCCTGTGAACATAAACGCAAGCTTCTGCTCAGAGCCCCCAGCCGCGCCTCGCACGATGCTCGAGCCCGACTCGCCGGCCGTGAGTCGCTTCAGTCCTTCCAACAGCTCACTGCGGCCCTCGCCAAACACGACGGCGCGATGCTCAAAAGTCGTGCGTCTAGCAAGGGTGAACCCGACATCCGCTGTATTCAGACCCGGGTTGGCATCGATGTGGGCCCTCAGGCGCTCCGCCTGCTCACATAGCGCCCACTCGTCCTTCGCAGATACCACCCATGGTGTGAGGGTGACTTTGCTCGCCTCATCTTGAATGTCGCTGAGATCGCCGCCTGGCCGGCTGCTCGCTTTGGGAGCGTTTATGTGGTCCGGCGGCTCTTCCACTATCAAGTGCACGTTTGTGCCGCTGACCCCGAAAGAGGAGACTCCCGCGCGACGAGGATGTCCGTTGGCGGGCCATGGCGTCGCATCTCTCAGCAACTCAACAGCGCCGGCCGACCAGTCGATCTCCGTGGAGGGCTCCTGCGCGTGCAAGGTCGCCGGCAACACCTCATGCTCTAGGGCCATCGCCATCTTGATCACACCCGCAACCCCTGCCGCGGTCGCGGCGTGGCCGATGTTTGACTTGATCGAACCGAGCAGCAACGGCCGCTCCCTTTCAGGGTGCTGACCATAGGTCGCAATTAGAGCCTGGGCCTCAATCGGGTCGCCCAATCTCGTGCCGGTCCCATGTGCCTCGACCGCGTCCACTTCGTGTGCTTGAAGACCCGCGTTTGCGAGCGCCTTGTGGATTACCCGTTGCTGGGAAAGGCCGTTCGGCGCGGTGAGGCCGTTGCTTGCTCCGTCTTGGTTGACAGCGCTACCGCGCACCACTGCCACGACGGGGTGACCAAGACGCCGCGCGTCCGACAAGCGCTCAACCACCAACATCCCTGCGCCCTCGCTCCAACCGGTGCCGTCCGCGTCGGCCGAGAAAGACTTGCAGCGACCATCACGAGCCAACCCTCCCTGACGGCTGAACTCGACAAACAGATCAGGTGTGGCCATCACCATCACACCCCCGGCAAGCGCCATCGAGCACTCACCCTGTCGCAGCGCCTGGCAAGCAAGGTGCAGCGCGACAAGCGAGGAGGAACAAGCCGTATCAACTGAGACAGCCGGACCCTCGAGCCCAAATGCATAGGCGACCCTTCCAGAGGCGGCGCTCGTAACGCTGCCGGTCAAGCGATAGCCTTCCACGACCGCGGACGAGGACGATACGGGCCCTCCATAGGCGGAGGCAGAGATGCCTGCAAACGTGCCAGTTTGGGTGCCACGCAACGAGATTGGATCAATCCCCGCTCCTTCGATCGCTTCCCAGCAAACTTCAAGGAGAAGCCGCTGCTGGGGATCCATGGCGAGCGCCTCCCGCGGGCCTATCCCGAAGAACTCAGCGTCGAAATCACCCGCATTCGACAGGAAGCCTCCCTGCAATGCCCAACTCGTACCGCGACGATCGGGATCGGGAGAGTGCAGGGCCTCAAGGTCCCAACTGCGGTCGGTGGGGAAAGCGGAGATGACATCTTGACCACCAACAACCAGATCCCACAACTCCTCGGGCGAGTGCACTCCACCCGGATAGCGACAGCTCATCCCGATGATCGCTACTGGCTCATCGACAGGCGCCACCGATCGTGCAGGAGTGACGTTTGCCTTAGCACCGGTCAACTCGTTGATGATGTGACTTGTTAGCTCGGTGGGCGTGGGGTAATCGAATATCAGAGTTGCAGGCAGCCGTAGTCCGGTTGTTTGTGTGAGGCGGTTTCGCAACTCGACTCCCAGCAGTGAGTCAAAGCCGAGGTCTTTAAAGGCTCGCTCTGGCTTTATCGCGTCTGCCGTGGGATGTCCCAGGACTGCTGCAACCTGGCTGCACACGAGCTCGAGCACGGCGGCTCGACGGTCTTGCTCGTTGAGGCCCTCAAGATCTCCAGCCAGAGATCCAGCTCTCCTCAACCTCTTGGTGGCGGGAACGTGGACGAGGTCACGCAAAAGTGCGGGTAGCGCCTCTGTTCTAGCCTGGGCACGCAACGTC
>JBAPMC010000287.1:0-9436 GCA_049278415.1 Solirubrobacteraceae bacterium | reverse complement strand
GACCCGATCCGCCTGCAGCTCGTGGACGTGCTGCGCAAGCACGCCGGTAAGGTCTGCGTCTGCGAGCTGGTGCCACTGTTCGACATCTCCCAGCCCACGCTCTCCCACCACCTGAAGAAGCTCCGCGACGCGGGGATCGTGGACTCAGAGCGCAAGGGCCTATGGGCCTACTACTACGTCATCCCCGACGCACTCAAGGAGCTATCCGCATGGCTGAGCTGACCACCCCCGCCGAGACGACGACCAACTCGTGCTGTGCGCCCGAGGCACAGGCGACGTGCTGTGAGCCGACCGCGAAGGCCGAGTGCTGCGACCCCAGCCACCGAGACGGATGCGGCTGCGCGGCCGACACCACCGATATCCGTGAGACCGTCCGCGAGCGCTACGCCGCTGCCGCCGTGCAGGTCACGACCACTGACCCCGGCGCCGGCTGTTGCGCGCCGAGCGAGACATTCGACGGCGGCAGCGAGGTATTCGGCGCCGCGCTGTATGCGCTCGGCGACCACGAACAGCTACCCGACACCGCCAAGCTCGCCTCACTCGGCTGCGGCAACCCGACCGCCGTCGCAGAACTACATGAGGGCGAGACAGTCCTCGACCTCGGCTCCGGCGGCGGGATCGACGTGCTGCTCTCAGCCAAGCGCGTCGGCCCGACCGGCAAAGCACACGGCCTTGACATGACCGACGAGATGCTTGCCCTCGCTCGCGAAAACGCGCAGAAGGCTGGTGTCGAGAATGTCGAGTTTCACAAGGGCTACATCGAGGAGATACCGCTCCCCGACGCGAGCGTTGACGTGGTTATCTCCAACTGCGTCATCAACCTCTCCGCCGACAAGCCGAAGGTGCTGCGCGAGGTCGCAAGGGTCCTACGACCCGGTGGACGCTTCGCCGTCTCAGACGTGATCGCCGACGAGAGCATGGACGATGCGACGCGCGCCGACATGCAGGCATACACCGGCTGCATCGCCGGAGCACTCACCCACCGCGAGTTCACCCAGGCGCTTGCCGACGCGGGCCTGACCGTGATCGAGATACGCGAGACGCACCGCGTCCACGCGCAAGCAGCCTCGGCGATCGTGCGTGCTCGCAAGCCGATCGAGCCTCCGGCATGAGTGAAGCGACGCACGAGGTTCAGCGGCAGCGGGGCATGTTCGCGTCAATGCGGGAGAACAGGCTGCTAAACGCCCCCGTGTGGTTTCGGGAGCCCGATTCGCGCTTGAGCTGTCAAGAATGGTGCTGATGCGGCGGGAGGGCTCGCGGTTGTGTGTTTGCCGCTGGTAGGTGACGTGTGGCCGCAGCCTGTGAGCGCGAGCGCTCCACCAGTGGCGAGGAGAGCGCCGCCACGACGAACGGTCTTGCGGGTGAGGGTCTTCTTGCCCGTTCGTTGGATCTGCACAAACCATGCGAGGCCGCCCAAACATAGGATCGTGGCGACGTAGAAGTTCAGGCGCAGCCCGAAGATGTGGTGGGCGGGGTCTACGCGCAGCAGCTCCTCGCCGATCCGCGCGAACGAGTATCCCGCCACGTACAGCGCAAACAGGCCGGGTGCTCGGATCTTGCGGTGGTGTCCGAGCCACACGAGTGCTCCTGCGAGCAGTAGATTCCAGATCAGCTCATACAAGAAGGTGGGTTGGAATGTGGCGTATTGGAGATAGCCGACGGGGCGATGCGCGGGGCTGATGTGTAGGCCCCACGGGAGTGTGGTCGGTCCTCCGAACAGCTCCTGGTTGAAGTAGTTGCCGACCCTGCCGATCGCTTGCGCGACGAGTAGCGCGGGGGCGGCGGCGTCCATGAAGACGGGGATGTTCGCGCCGCGGCGGCGCAGTACCCATAGCCCGGCAAGGCTGCCTGCGGCTATGCCGCCCCATATCCCCAGGCCACCGTCCCAGACGGCGAACGGTCCCCACCAGTGTGGCGGGGCTTCGTTCCAGCTCGTTGCGAGGAAGTACAGGCGTCCCCCGATGAGCCCTGCGGGGAAGCCCCATAGCGCGACCTCGTAGACGAGATCACGGCTGCCGTCCTTGGCCTCCCAGCGGCGCACAGCGATGCTCACGGCAGCGATGATCCCGACCACGTAGGCCAGGCCGTAGGCGTGGATGAACAGCGGGCCGAGGTGCAACCCGTTGGTCGGTGGGCTTGGTAGAAAGCCGATCGGCAAGTGGGTCATCGTACTTACCGGGATTATCCCGCCAAATGCTGCGCCGGATGCGCCTTCGAGGCGTGCAGGTAGTGCTCGGGTCTCCGGGCCGGAGCCTGCGCCTGACCGATGGCGGGCATTTTCACTGTCCGAGCGCGTAGTGCGCTATGTCCTCATCGAGGGTCGCCTCGCTTTCGTACTGTCCGATGTGCTCGTGGGCGAGCTTTCCGTCGCGGCCGATGTAGATCGTGGTGGGGGTGCCCTCGAGGGGGGCGATCGAGTCCAGCGCCGCTGATGATGTCTGGTAGCTGGGGTAGCTGACCGGGTGCTCGGCGAGGAACGCGCTAGCGGCGCTCGCGGTGTCTTCGGTGTCGGCGCCGAGGAACGCGACTTGGCGGCCGTAGAGCGCTGAGGCGGTAGCGAAGATCGGGAACTCGGCGCGGCAGGGCGGGCACCATGACGCCCAGGCGTTCAGCACGATCGGGTAGCCGTGCAGCTGACGCAACCGTGCCTGGAGGGCGCCGAATCCGCCGAGCAACTGGCTGGCCTGGTCGTGGAGCGCGGCCAGTGGTGCCGGCGAGCCGCCCAGCACATGCTTGGCGTCGGTTGCGCTCGGGGGGCTGATCTTTGTCAGTGTGCTCGCCGGGATCTCCTTGCCCATCAGCCAGTAGAGATCCTCAAGCGCTTGTGTGGGTGTCCACGGCAGGTTGGGGTGCGCGAGGTTGTGCAGCCCGACGTTGCTGAGCAGCTTGCGCAGCGCTGGCTCCAGATGACCGCCCACGTCCGCCATGCCTTCGTTGACTATTCGCTCCTGGCCAGCGGGGTCGAGGAAGATCAGGTTGTCTGAGTGTTCGACGTTGAAGGTCTCGGGCTTGTGGGTGTACCAGTCGATCGCTGGCGGGCTGCCTTCTGGCACGCGTTGGTAGTAGACGCCGAAGTAGTGCCAGAAGCGGCTGACCTCGGACAGGGTGCCGGTCAGGAGTTCGAAGTCGAGGCCGGTGAGGCGGCGGTAGGCGCGCAGCCGCGCGGGCGAGTCATGCCAGGGATCGACGGTCACCTCGGCGAGCACAACCTTGCCGCTCAGATGGTCCACTCGAACCTGTGCGTCGAGGGCCATCAGGGCGCCCGTGGTTATCGGGCACACTTCGTTGCAGGCGGTATCGTCCGGCGCTAGGACCACCCACTTGCCGCGCCACTCCTCCACCGAGAACGGTTTGCGCTGCTCGTCTATGAGATGCATGTTCGGCACTGTCCGCGGTCGCGTAAGAGCAGTCCCGATCGCGAGCGGTGCAGGCAAGGCGGTGATGCTGCCGGCCTGCGCACCGCGGCTTGGCGTCAGGAGTGACACCGCGACCAGCAAAACCGTCATTGCCGCCACACCGACCGTCGTGATCCGGCGTACACGCCTTGGCGTCATCCGGGCCACAGGCCGGTTATCTCATCTGGGAGAGGAAGTTGAGCACTGCGTCGAACTTCTTTGGCGGGAGGTTCTTGAAGGAAGGCATCGGTGCTGTCGGGTTGACCAGCGTGCGTGCGATCCCCAGTCGCGGTATGCGCGAGCCGATATGTGTGAGGTTAGGGCCGGGTCCGGAGTTGCCGTTGTCGCCGATCGTGTGGCACGCCTCGCAACCTGACTGGGCGATGACGAGCCTGCCTTCGTTCCACCTAGCGACGGCGGCCGGGCCGTTCGCGAGGACCGCCTTTGGTGTGGCTATTTCCAGTGCGTCCGGTGTGCCGGCGGTGGCACCGTGGTAGGTGAGGTAGGCCATCGCGCCGATCACGAAGATGCCGGTGATCGTGGCTATTGGCCGTCGCTCGGGGCGGCGCTCGGGGCCTCGGTCATAGAACGGCAGTAGGAACAGTAGGATCATGCAGATCGTGGGGACTCCGATCGTTGCGAGCTGCACGATGCTCGGCGTCCTGATGATGCGCAGGATCTCGAACAGGAAGAAGAAGTACCACTCCGGCCGCGCGTCGTAGCTTGTGGAGGTCGGGTTGACCTTGGAGCCAATCTCCGCGCCGAATACGAGTGACATCGTGATGATGACCGCCATTACCACGACTGCCATCACCGCGTCCTTGGCGACCGCGTAGGGGAAGAACGGCTTGCCTTCGGACTTCAACAGCGCGTACTCGCGGAGATACTGCTCCTTCTCGCGCCGGTTCACGCCTGCGGCCCCACGCTACTCAGAGCGTTTCTCAAAACGCTCCTAAACAGGATAATCGCGGCGAACCTGGCTACATGCCAGGGGTCCGATAGACGATCGTTCACGGTGTTTTAGTGATAACGGTGCCGGCGGGTGAGAGCACGTACCAGAGCCCGCCGTTGGCGTTGAGCGCCTGACCAGTGGCAGCGCCGGGCTCGGAGTCTGAAATGTAGGTGTAGAGCGGCCAGCCGGCATATGTGAGTACACGCCCGCCTTCGGAATCGGGGTCGCTGCCGAGCAGTGAGGATCTCGCCTGTCCCGAGGTGGTCGGCTTCTGCGCACTGGCTACCTTCACCGGCGGCCATATTTGCGCGCATGTACTCAGACAGGTGACCTGCTTGTGCTTGTCTGGAATGAAGATGTACAACGTATGTCCCTGACCATTGACAAGCACGGTTCCCAGTCCGGACAGAGCCTTGGTGGATATCTCCACCTTTTCCGATGCGGGCGGGCTTGATGTCGTGGCTGGGGAGCTGGATGTGTCAGGAGCGCTTGTCGATTCGGTGGATTGGCCGCTTCCGCAACCTGTGACAGCGAGCGCGGCCGTGAGCGTGACGAGTACCGAGGGGAGTCTCTGCACGGTTGTCCGTTAAAGCACGCCCCCTATGCTGGTCCACCCTTTCCTGTCCGAATCCTGACGAGCCTACCGTTCTGTGTCCTGCTCAAGGCGGGCGTGGTAGGCGCGTAGTAGGTGTCGGTGGGTGAGCCAACCGACCACGTTCTCGCCCTGCGCGTCTAGGATCGGCAATCCCTCATCCTCGGCGGACGCCAGCGCTCGCACCGCGTCCTCTAGGGACTGGTCGACGCGAAGCTCTGGCGCCTGATGAACGAGATTTCTCGCGCGCAGATCATCGCGCGAGCCGTTGAGGTTCTGCTCGATGTCGATGGCGGCGATTACTCCCAGGAGCGACCCGTCTGCGTCCATTACGGGGAGCGCATCGGCATGTTCGGTGCTGAAGCGGTCAAGGACATCGGGTAGCGGCTGCTCAGGTGCGAGTGCCCGTGGGAGCTTGCCCATAGCGTCGGCGATATTGATCTGTGTCATGAGGGTTCCCTGTGGCTTGTCGATGTCGATTCCGCGTCGGCGGAGCTTCAGCGTGTAGATCGTGTCGCGAGTGATCACGTTTGAGAGAGCAGTCGCGACGATGATCGCGATCATCAACGGCAAAATGATGTGGTAGTCACCCGTCAGCTCGAAGATGATGAGAACCGCCGTGATCGGGGCGCGTGCGGAGGAGGCGAACACGGCTCCCATCCCGACCAGCCCGTAGGCGCCGGCGGCGACCGCGAGGCCGGGGATCAGTTGGTGGGCGACCGCACCGTAGGCTGAGCCGAGCATCGCGCCCATGAACAGCGATGGAGCGAACACACCTCCTGATCCGCCGATCCACATCGTCAGGCTCGTCGCGAGGATCTTCGCCGCGAGCAGCCCGAGCAGCGCGAGGATCACATAGTGCCCGGCGACCGCGAGCTGCAGCACGGGGTAGCCGACGCCGTACATCTCAGGCACCGCGAGCAGCAGCAGCCCAAGCAGCACACCCCCGACAGCGGGCCGCAGCCAGTCCGGGCGGCCCGCCCACAGCCGGTCGGAGATATCCTCGCCGGTGTAGAGCACCCGCACGAAGCCGAGCCCGACACCAGTGGCTAGTACCCCGAGGCCGGCGTATAGGAAAAGCTCCAAGGGTGAGCTGAACGTGAACGCCGGGAGCGCCAGGAACGGGTGGCTGCCGAACGCCGCGCGGCCGATCGCATCCGCGGTGACCGAACTGAGCACGACCAGCCCGAAGGAGCGCGTCTCGAAGTTGCGCAGGATCAGCTCCAGCGCGAAGAACACCCCGGCGATCGGAGCGTTGAACGTGGCGGAGATGCCACCGGCCGCGCCGCAGGCGACCAGCAGGCGAAGTTGTGACTCGGGGACGCGCATCAATTGCCCGGTGACTGACCCGAGCGCGGAGCCGATCTGCACGATCGGACCCTCCCTGCCGACTGAGCCGCCTGAGCCGATGCAGACCGCAGAGGCCAATGACTTGACGATCGGCACCTGTGGGCGCATCCGCCCGCCGAGGCGGTTCACCGCGTACATCACCTCGGGCACGCCGTGGCCTCGCGCCTCGGGCGCGAACCGGCTCACGAGCGGCCCGTAGATCAGCCCGCCGATGATCGGCACCGCCACGACGAACCAGATCCCCAGCCCCGGTATTAGCGGATTAGCGGCGTGACCGGCCGCGCTGTAGTCACTGTGACCTGTGAACAGTTCCGTGAAGCCGAGGATCATGTAGCGAAACGCGATTGCTCCGAGCCCAGCGCCGGCGCCTGTTAGCAACGCCAGGATGGTCAGTCCGCGGCTGCCACGCGCTATCCCACGGCGCAACCGGCTGAGCCAGCCGCGACTGATCGTGACCCTCACGGTCGGTTGAGCGCTTGCGCGCCGGGTCGGCTTGGTCCCGTTCGAGGAGCCGGGGTTCTCGGTCACCGGCGCGCTTGTCGCCGGGTCGAGGTGAGCGTCATCCGGGCTTAGTAGATCCTCGCGTGCTTCGGTCACAGTGATGCGAGCGTATGAGACGGCTTCCTGCAAACACCGTTCCGTTGACTGGCTTGGAGGTTTGTGGTCAGAAATCTGACCGGCGTCTGGGCGCGTTCGTAGGCTGGCCCCACGTCGGTGATCGCGTGGGGTGATCTGGAGGCCCGCCGGCTCGGCGAGGTCTGGCACAGTGCGTGTATGCGCGTCGCTGCAACCGATTTGTCCGGCGTCTGCCGTGTGCTTGACGAGGACCAAGACCTGGCCGAGGGCCTCCCTGCCGACTGCAGAGGACAGGCAGCAAAGGAGTGCATTGCCAGGGAGGTCTCGATCCCAGCCGGACGCTGGCAGACCACGCGGATCGCGTCGCTCGGTGATGGGATCGGCTTGCTGGTGTTGAGCGGCCTGTTGATCCGTCGTGTCGGGATCGATGCCCGCTTCGGCGCGGAGCTGCTCGGCGAGGGTGATCTGCTGCGACCTTGGCAGGGCGAGGACGAGCCACCGACACTGCCCGTCACGACCGGCTGGCGGGTACTCGAACCGACACGCATGGCCGTGCTCGACGAAGCGTTTGCCCGACGGATGGCGCGCTACCCGCCGCTGAGCGGTCGCATCGTCGGCCGGGCGCTGAAGCGCTCACGCGACCTGGCAGTGAATATGGCGATCGTCCACCAAGCCCGTGTCGATGTGCGCCTGCACATGCTTTTCTGGCACCTAGCGGCACGCTGGGGTCGCGTGCGCAGCGACGGCGTCAGCCTCCCGCTGCGCCTGACCCATAACGTCCTCGCGGATCTGGCCGCAGCTCGACGCCCGACCGTCACAACCGCCCTATCCGAACTCGCTAACCGTGACCTCGTTCACGCCGTCGAGAGCGGATGGCTGCTGCTCGGAGAACCACCCGGCGAGCTGCTGGAACTAGCACCCGTCCCCCCGAACCTCACGGCCAACGCTACGAAATGACACCGCTTGACCATCCACCCTCACGTGCTGTCAAGCTCCTCGCACGGCTGCCACTCCGACTGTACGACCTGCACCTGGGGCGCCTGCTCGGACATCGCTTCCTCGTCCTAACGCACCGAGGACGCCGCAGTGGACGCACCTACCGCACGATGCTCGAGGTCGTGCGCTGGAGCCCTGCGCGACGCGAAGCGATCGTTGCCGCCGGTTGGGGAGAGCACGCAAGCTGGTATCAAAACCTGTGCGCCGCACCCGCCGAGGAAATCCTGATCGCGGGAGAACGGTTCGTCCCCGAGCAGCGCTTTCTCGACCTCGATGAACGCATCGAAGTTCTGTGCACCTACAGGCGAGAGCACCCAATCGCCACGAGAGCACTCGGCGGGCTGCTCGGGGTCGGTGTAAACGACGACCTGCAACTCGCAGCCACACACCTACCCATGATCGCCTTCCAGCCACAGGCACAAGTACCCCACACGCACACTGGATGATCTTCGTCTGAGGCCGCCATTACGTTCGGCACCGCGCTCTCCGAGGCTTCCTCGCGGCTCGACGTCCAAGCGCAGCGCCGCTCAGGCCGCGTTATGCCCGATGGCGCGTCAGGATTCTGACGCGCCATCGGCTCCCACCGCGACTTGCGGCGGCGTCGCGTGTAGCGACGGCTAGCGGGACAGCATTCGAGAGAAATGGACCTCATGCGACGAGCTTCACTCCACAGCTGCCTGTTGGCGCTTGCCGTGCTAGCAGGGTTTGGTGGCGCAATCGTGCTCGCACTTACATCAGACGCCTCCGCCGGGGGTGGACCGTTGGACAGCACGCGGGAAGCCCGCGATGTAACGACCTTGGCGGCCACGCCGACCGGCGCCATAAGCCCTGGAGGGCAAGACACCAGTGCGCGTTCCAGTACGGCACTAGCACCGAATATGCGCAGCAGACAGCTATCCAGGACGCTGGCGCTAGTGCCACAACATCCACTGCCACCACGACGATCACAGGGTCAGCAGCCGGACCATCGTTCTTTGATTTCGCGCCCAACAGTCGCATGGTCAAGGGCAGTGTCAAATGAGAGGATCGGCATGAGTACAACCCAAACAACCGCAGAGCGCCGTCACGGTCGTCCAGGGGCAACCCAGCTCAACGGCCGCCAAAGGCGCCACGACCAGGCTGTCATCGAGGCGGAGGTCAGACGCCTAACTCACGCGATACGTCCGTTCGGCGTTCTGGGCCATGAGGCCCTCGCGCGCGCAGCCGGCGCCGCGCGATGGCAGACCGGCCAATTCGACCGGGCACTACAGGCCGCAGTCGATCAGCGACGCCTAGAGCGGCTCCCATTCGACTGTTACCGCGAGGCTCACGGCGATCCAGCAACCATCGAACCGGGTAGTCAACCTGGGACCCAGGTCCACTAAGCGCGTCACTCGATAGTCACGTTGGGAGACCGTCTCCAGGGGATACCGTCTGACCATCTGGTGTGACACCCACGTCGTTGTCTGCGTAGCTTGCCTCCTGAGCGTCGACCGAAGTGCCCGGGAGCCGGGCTGAGTAAATCGAGCGGGCGCGCAGTAGCCGGGAGATGACGGTCGCCTCCACGACGGCGAGCAGCATTGGGACCATCAGACA
>JBAPMC010000286.1:0-1898 GCA_049278415.1 Solirubrobacteraceae bacterium | reverse complement strand
GCGCCGCAAAGAGCTCCTGAACGCGCGCCACCGTCCGTTCGGCTTGGCTCGAACGGAGGTTGACGATCAGCGCTGCGCGCACGGCTTAGGGCTTCAGCAGACCGATGCTACCGGACGACGTTTCCACCCACCAAATGCCACGCTTTGGACCGGAGGTAATGCCGCGCGGCTGCGCCGGAATGCTCGTCCCCGGCGGCTGCGGCATCGGAAGCCGCGAGATCGTACCGTCTGGAGTCACTCGATCGATGTACGTGAGCGTTTCTGTAAACCACACGTTGTGATCGGAAGCCAGAGTCGCTCGGAACGGCGGCTCGGCACTCGCCGGGAGCGGAAAGTTGGTAATCGCGCCCTTCGTGGTGATGCGCTCGACGTGGAAGGGCGGATTCGACTGATCGGCTTCGGTGAACCACAGGTTCTTATCTGCACCGACCGTGATAAACTGTGGCGAGGTCGTCCAATCCATCGGCGAAAGCACGTAGGCTTTGAATTTGAGCGACGTCGTCATCTTATAAATACGCGCCGGCACGTTGTCGTTGCCGTGCAAGGCCCCTTCCTCACAGATCCAGAGCTTGTGGTCGGGACCTAGCGTAATACCTAAGGGTGCGCCATAGTCCGGAAGCGGGAACTCGGTCACGGCTCCAGCCGTCGTGACGCGTCCGACCATATTGTTGTAGAAGTCTGTGAACCAAAGGTTACCGTCTGGTCCGCTCGTGATGTCCAGCTCGGTACTGAACGGCTGACCAAATGCGAACGTCGTGATCACACCACTCGGCGTAATGCGGCCGATCGCTTGTTGGGATCCGCCACCGAGCGTGAACCACACATTGCCGTCCGGACCACTCGTAATCGCGATCGGTTCGCCAAGCGAGGGCGAGATCGGATACTTCGAGACGTTGCCTTGCGCATCGAGCCGCCCGATCGCCTCGGAACCCGTCTCGGTAAACCACAGCGCGCCGTCTGGGCCGGTCGTAATATCGAACAGGTCGCCGTCGATTCCAGTGACGGGGTAGTACCGAACGAACCGTTGATCGGGGCGGACCCACCTTTGACCAACGGGATGGTGGAGCACGCTCAGCGGCGGCGGCATCACGATGGTCGCCGCTGACGCCTTTCCGCCCAGGAGCAGCGCGAAAGCTGCGCCCGAGAACAGGACGACGATGGCGAGCTTGGCGACGGTGGATCGTAGGGCGTTCATCCGCATGAGACGTCTCCTTTGGCCGGGGGGCAAGGGGCTTCTCCCTCCAGGCTGCGGAAGACTGCGCTTTGGCGCCCAGATCTGCGTTTTACCCCATCCAGTTTTGCCCACCAAAAACTCGAGGAGACAGGACCTTGCCACGTACGTTTACCGTCGCGCTTGCAGCGCTTGCCATCGTCTTATCCGTTTGCCTCGCTCCGGGCGCCAACGCCGCGACGAGCGGCCTCGCCTGGGATTCGGTGACGAAACTCGCGAGCACGGGTGATGCTGCGTCCTTCCAACCAGGCTCGTTCGATTCTGATTGGGCGACCGCTGCTGCCTACCAACCGGAGAAGGCTCCCAATCAGCCGATGATGGGTTTCTTGAAGGCTGCGTTGGCAAACGCACAAGGCGCGATGCAACTCATGAAAACGGGTATCGCCATCAAGCATTACGTCGCCGGAACGAAAGAACGTCTCGACGATGTCGCTGCGCAAACGGCGACGATCAAGGATTGCTCAGCACGAACGATCACGACGCTCGATCTCAAGAAAAAGACCTACACGGTACGCTCGATGGACCAGCCCTCGTCGGGTGGTTCAGGCGGTAGCGGTCGACCTCAGCCCGCTCCATCGGACGATGGGAGCCGCATTACAATAGATGTGAAGAATACGTCGCTTGGTCCCAAAGACGTAGCCGGCGTGCAGACGAACGGGTACCAATC
>JBAPMC010000285.1:0-2422 GCA_049278415.1 Solirubrobacteraceae bacterium | reverse complement strand
CATCTGCATCGCCCCATCGCCCACGAGCGCGATCACGGGACGATCGGGATAGGCGAACTTCGCGGCGATTGCGTAGGGCACGCCCGGGCCCATCGTCGCGAGCGTCCCCGACAGCGTGGCGAGCATCCCGGCGCGCAGGCGGACGTCGCGGGCATACCAGTTGGCGGCCGAGCCGGAGTCGGAGGTGATGATCGCCCGGTCGGGCAGGCGCTTTGACAGCTCGTGAAAGATCAGCTGCGGATTCACGGGCTCAGCGGGTGCAAGCGCGCGACGCTCGATCACCTGCCACCAGTCGGCGACGTTCCTTTCGATCTTCTCCCGCCACGAGCGATCCTGCTTACGCTCCAGCAGCGGCAGCAGCGCGCGGAGAGTCAGCGCGCTGTCGCCGACGAGATTAATCTCCATCGGGTAGCGGATGCCGAGCATCCTTCCGTCGAGATCGATCTGCACACCGCGAGCTTGGCCCTCTTCGGGCAGGAACTCCGAGTAGGGAAAGCTCGAGCCGACCATCAGCAGCGTGTCGCAGTCCTGCATCAGCTCCCAGCTTGGCTTGGTCCCCAGCAGGCCGATCGAGCCGGTGACGAACGGCAGATCGTCAGGCACGGCGGCCTTGCCGAGCAACGCCTTGGCGACCCCTGCGCCGAGCTCCTCGGCGACCTCGATCACCTCCCGGCCGGCGTCCAGGGCGCCGGCGCCGATCAGCATGGCGACCCTCTCCCCCGCGTTGAGCACTTCGGCCGCACGCCTCAGCTGCTCTTCCTCGGGGAGCACTCGGGGGCGCTCGTAGCCGGCGCTCGAGTGCACCGTGCCGTGGGCGTGCGGCGGGGTCGGCACCGCGTCTTCCATCTGCAGATCGTTGGGCACGATCACGCAGGTGACCGTCCGCTCTGAGAGCGCGATGCGCACCGCGCGATCGATCAGGTGGCGAATCTGCCCGGCCTCGGTGGCCATCTGCACGTACTCGTGCGCAACGTCCTTGAACAGCGTGGTGAGATCGACCTCCTGCTGATAGTTGCCGCCGAGACCCAAGCGGGCCTGCTGGCCGACGATCGCCACCACCGGCTGGTGGTCGAGCTTGGCGTCATACAGCCCGTTGAGCAGATGGATCGCACCGGGGCCCGAGGTCGCCAGGCAGACGCCGACCTCGCCGGTGAACTTGGCATGCGCGCATGCCATGAACGCGGCCATCTCCTCGTGGCGTACTTGGATGAATTCAGGACAGGTATCGCTTCGTCCGAAGGCGCCGATGATCCCGTTGATCCCGTCTCCCGGGTAGCCGTAAATCCGCTTGACTCCCCAATGAGTGGCAAGACGGCTGAGCAGGTAGTCAGCGACGGTCTCACTCATACTGGCGCTCCTTCCCGGTGGTCACGACCGGCAGCTACCCGTTGCGCTCACGCATGAAACGAGTTGGTTGCCGCACGGTGCGTGCGGGTAAAGCGGCCAAGGTGAGTGAGAGCGATTCCAAAGGACTCGTGGTCGTGATAACGGGCGCAAGCACGGGAGTGGGCCGCGCTACGGCCCAAGCATTTGCGCTCAAGGGGGCCGCGATCGGACTGATCGCGCGTGGCGTCGATGCGCTGCACGCAACCGAGGAGGAAGTGAGGTCCCTCGGAGGCCGAGCGCTTGGCGTGCCAACCGACGTCGCCGATGCGCAGGCGATGGAGAGGGCGGCGGCAGCCATCGAGCGGGCGCTCGGCCCGATCGACGTGTGGGTCAACAACGCTATGGCGTCGGTGTTCGCGCCGGTGAGCGAGATCGCCCCGGAGGAGTTTCGCCGAGTAACGGAAGTCACCTATCTCGGCGTGGTCTATGGAACTCTCTGCGCGCTGCGACGTATGCGCGCGCGCCAAGCGGGCGTGATCGTGCAGGTCGGCTCGGCGCTGGCATACCGCGGTATTCCGTTGCAGAGCGCCTACTGTGCCTCAAAGCACGCGATCCAGGGCTTCACCGAGTCGCTGCGCAGCGAGCTGATGCACGAACAGAGCCCTGTGCGGGTGACGATGGTTCAGATGCCCGCATTGAACACGCCGCAGTTCGACGTGGTGCGCACCCGCCTGCCGCGCCACCCTCAGCCGGTGCCTCCGATCTATCAGCCGGAGGTGGCGGCCCGCGCCATCGTGGCGGCTGCCGAGCATCCGGCGCGGCGAGAGTGGTGGGTCGGAGTCTCGACGGCGTTCACCATGATCGGCAACGCGCTCGCCCCGGGCTTCGCCGACCGCTATCTGGCGCGTACCGGCTATGACGCCCAGCAGACCCACGAGCCCGTCTCCCCCGGACGAGCAGACAATCTGTTCGAGCCTGTGGCGGGCGACCGCGGCGCTCACGGCGACTTCGACTCGCAGGCGCACGGCCGCAGCGCGCAATGGCTTGCGACCCGTCACAGGGTTGCGCTCGGCAGCCTTGGACTCGCGGCGCTGGG
>JBAPMC010000284.1:0-1883 GCA_049278415.1 Solirubrobacteraceae bacterium | reverse complement strand
GGCGTAGGTCGTGTGGTCGATCACCTCGCTCGCGCCGAACACGTCGTCGGGCTGAAACGCCGATGCCGGATCCGGCACATCGACCTCGCCGTCGATCCGGAACTTGTAGCGCGCGCCGGCCGTGACGCCCGGGATGTCGGCGGAAAACCAGCCATCGCCGCCGCGGTGAAGGGGATACGGCCTTTCCAGCAGCAGATCGACATGTTTGGCCGCCGGCGCCCACAGGCGGAATGACGTGCCATCCGCCGTCAGCCTGGGGCCGAACTGCCGCGCATTCATGCCGAACCCGCAAAGGCAAGCACCGAGCGGGGAGGCGCCTCGGTTTCGCTTCCCGACGGCAAATCCGTGACCGGTAGTTCGCGCGTGATGGTGTTGAGTACCTGCTGCCATGTCTTGTATTCAGCCATGCCCGGCAGCTTGAATGCGACCGGCTCCGTTGCCGCGTTCAGCACGATGAAGATCGGCGCCTGCCCCTGCTGGTCGGGCCCGAGCACGTAGGCGAGAAACCGGCCTTCCGGAAAATTCCAGTCCTGCTCGGTCATCTCCGCAGCCGCGGGCGTCAGCCACAACACGCCATACGATCCGTCGGCGCGCCGGCCATCGAGCCAATGGCGCGACCGGATCTGCGGAAACCGTCGGCGCAGCTCGGTGAGGTGGCCGACGAAATCGGTGAGGTCGTCGTCGTGGCCGAGGTTTTGCCAGCCGACCCAGCCGATCTCGTCGTCCTGGCAATAGGCGTTGTTGTTGCCGTTCTGGGTGTTGCCGACTTCGTCGCCGGCGAGGATCAAGGGCAATCCCTGCGCGAGCATCAGGCAGGCGAGCTGGTTTTTGCGCAACTGGCGGCGCAGCGCGTTGATGGTCGGATCGTCGGTCGGGCCTTCATGGCCGCAATTGTTGCTGAGGTTGTCGCTGGAGCCGTCGCGATTGTCTTCGCCGTTGGCCTCGTTGTGTTTTTCGTTGTAGCTGAACAGGTCGGCCAGCGTAAAACCGTCATGGACGGTGACGTGATTGATGCCGGCGCGTGGCTTGCGGCCATCGTGGTTATAGAAGTCGGACGAGCCGGTCATGCGGCTCGATACTTCGCCGATCAGGCTGCCTTCGCCGCTCCAGTAGCGCCGCATCGCGCTGCGATAGCGGTCGTTCCACTCCGACCATTGCGACGGAAACGCGCCGACCTGATAACCGCCGAGCCCGAGGTCCCACGGCTCGGCCACCAGCTTCACCGTCGACAGCACCGGATCCTGACGGACCGCGGTGAGAAACGGACTGCTGCGGTCGAACCCGTTCGGTCCGCGCGCCAGCGTGGTGGCAAGATCGAAACGGAAGCCGTCGACATGGCAGACTTCGACCCAGTAACGCAGCGAATCCATCACCATCTGCAGAACCCGCGGATGGGTCAGATTGAGCGAGCTGCCGCAGCCGGTGAAATCGTCGTAATATCGCGGATTGTCCGGCTTCAGCCAGTAGTAGGAAGCGTTGTCGATGCCACGGAACGACAGCGTCGGGCCCATATGGTTGCCCTCGGCGGTGTGGTTGTAGACGACGTCGAGCATCACCTCGATGCCGGCGTCGTGCAGCCGTGCCACCGCGGTGCGGAAGGCGTTGAGCGGGTTGTCCTGCGAGTAGCGCGGCTCGGGCGCGAAGAACGACAGCGTGTTGTAGCCCCAGTAGTTCGACAGTTTCCGTTCCACCAGGATGCGGTCGTCGACGAAGCCATGGACCGGCAGCAGCTCGACCGTGGTGACGCCGAGCCGCTTGAGGTGATCGATCATCGCGGGCGACGACAGGCCGCCATAGGTGCCGCGCAAATTGGGCGGCACGTCCTCGCGCTGCTGCGTCAGGCCCTTGACATGCGCTTCGTAGATGATGGTGTCTTCCCAGGG
>JBAPMC010000283.1:0-14816 GCA_049278415.1 Solirubrobacteraceae bacterium | reverse complement strand
AGTTCACGCACGCCCGCGTCATCGGCTCAAACGCCGTGCAACTTGAGAATTGGCGGCCTAGATGTCCCGTAGCGGGTCCTCGGCGTATGCCTCCACATCTCCGCCGCCCGCACGGAAGGCCGCCACGCGCCGGCGGGCGTCGATGACTAGCGCGCGCGCTTGCTCGCGCTCGTTGGGTGCGAAGAAGCGCGTGGTGAGCAGCAGCACTGGGATCAACGCCAGCCACAGCGCGCGCAGCACCAGGCCCAGGAAACCGGCGGTGGGTAGCAGCAGCTCACCGGAAACAGCCACGCCCGCCAGGATTGCTGCTATCTGGCCAAGGCGTCGCCATTCGAAGTCCACGGCAAACACCCCGCGGGTAAGCAGATGCATGACGATCACCATCGTCACATATGCACCGCACAGCGCGATCCCCGCGCCCGCTATTCCCAGGCCGAGACCGCCGCTGGGCACGAGTACTACTAGCAGCAGCACGTTCACTGCAAGCCCCGCCGCAGCCGCCGGCACGTTGCGCTGGGTCACCCGCGCGCGGCCCGTGATCACAATCATCACCTGGTAGAGCCCGTAGAGCGTCCACCCGAGGGCAAGCCACGGCAGCGCCTTATGGGCGCCGAAGTATTCGGGCGCAGCGAGCAGCCTCACCAGCCAGCGTCCCAACAAGGCAACAGCGGCAACCACCACTCCAGTGGCGAGCACGAAGTAGGTGGTTACGATCGAATACAGCCTGGAGGCCTCCACGTCGCTGTCGATCGAATATGCAAGCGGCGGCCACGCATACTGGAACCCACGCACGAACACGAACACCACCGTCGCCAACTGCACCGCGATCGAGTACTCACCGGCCACCGCATGACCGACGCCGCGGAACAAGTAGAAGCGATCCACGGCCTGCAGCGCATACACGCTCGCATCAGCCGGCACCGTTGGCAGCCCAAAGCCGAGCATCGCGCGCAGATCGGCAAACTGCACGCGCAGCGAGAAGCGCGCACGCAATACCCACCACAGCCCAAGCACCACAATTGCCGACGCGCCGAAATTACCCAGCAGCAGCCCCCGCGCGCCCTGGTCGGCGAACACCACCAGCGCAATCGTGAACATCACAGTCATCGCCACATTCGCCCCTGAGGCAAACATGTATGCGCGCGCGCGTTCGTCCACGCGCAGCTGGGCGTAGGCCATCTCAATGTTCGTAAACGCCCACAACCCCACGATCGCGCAGTCCATCAGCAGCGGGTCTTCAAAGCCGAGTATCAGCTGCGAGAGCTCGTTTGAGAAGACCACCGCCACCACTGCCGCAAGCGTTGTGGTCCACGCAACCGTGGCGGTTGCCGTACGAGCGATTCTGGTACGGCGATTCTCATCTGCGTCGGTGAAGTAGAAGCGCACAAACGCCTCACCAACACCGAGCCTCAAAACGATGCTCGACAGAATCACCGTGGTCAGCAACGTGTTGTACGCGCCATAGGCTTCGCTGGATACGTGCCGTGTGTACAGCGGCAACGTGAACACCGCGATGCCCTTCGCCAGTATTTCGGCGGCCTGGTAGGCCGCGCCCGTCGTCACCAGCCGCTTCAAGTACCCCAACATCAGCAGGAACCTAGACGGTCACTGCACCGACAAACATCCTGGCTCGGCGCGTCACCCCTGCGAGGTGACCGTCGATGCAGGGTGTCCCTCAGATGAGGATGCAAGTCCCTCTCCCACAAGATCGCCGCCACGCAGCGCGCCAAGCGCCACACCGATGCCCAGCAGAGTCCATGTCAGAGGGTCCTCCAGGAAGTCGGCGTATACCCACGTATGCAGCACCAATGCTGCGAAGCACGCCGCGATCGCGATCCGCGGCGGCGAGCGTCCCGCTCCTGAGAAGAGCGTCAGGAAGGCGACCACCAGCAGGGCCACATACAACGCTAGTCCCACGATTCCCTGCTCAGCGGCGACCGTCACCGGAATCGTGTGCGACGCCGAGGTTGCGCTCGCAGCAGTTGTATGACGGTCATGACGCTTGTACTCGGTTTCAAATGACCCTGACCCGTAGCCGGTGAGTGGGCGCCCGGAGAACAGTTTGAGTCCCCCTGAGACCAGTTTTGTGCGACCGCTCGTCGCATTGTTCGCCGATCCTCCGGACCCCTTCAGGCCAAAGTGAAGGCTGCTCGGCGCAAGCAGTAGGACAACTGCTGCAATCGCCGCCAGCGCAACCGACACGTAAACGGCGCCGCGAACGTCCCAGCGCCATGCTGCAAGCACCGCCAAACCAAGTAGCAGCGCCGCGATGCTCGACTGCGAGAAGCTTGTCGCCAACCCCACCATCAGCCAAGCCAGCACGGCCGCGCCAAGCAGTTGCGTGCGCCGCTTTAAAGTCCACAGCACCACCGTGGTTACCGCGATCATCACGAGTGCTAGAAAACGTCCGTAGATGCTCGGGTCGAAGAACAGTGAGTTCACACGAAAGTAGTTGTCGTAATCGTTTGCAACTACCACCTTCGGATTTAGGAACAGCGTCTTGCGGTAGTACTCGATGAAGCCCACTCCCGCAAACAGCACCGCCAGCAGAGCCGCCACACCAAGGCACGCCAGCACGAGCCGTAGAGTCCACGGCGACTCGCGCAGCAGCACATACAGCAGGGCGAAAGGAATGTAGAAGAACGCGAGGTTCTGTACTCCCTTTGAAGGATCAGCCGAGTAGCCGATCTGCAGGGCGTAAAGCACCACCGTTGCAAGCAGCAGCCAGTCGAGCAGCATCGGCGGGCGCAACGAGCGATAAGCGCTGCGGCGGTGAAGCACTCGCGGCAAAAGGTGAGCGAGCGTGCCCGCCGCCACCACCGCATACAACGGCAACAGCAAGTTCACCGTCCGTCCATCCGCGGAGATCGGCAGGCGGAACGGCAATGCGAACACTGCAAGCAGCGGGAATGCCTGCGGATAGCGGCGCATCAAGAACACAAGCGCGGCGATTACGACAAGTCCACCGAGCGCCGCGGCCACAAGCACGCCGGTGCTGGGCAGCGTTGTGGCGATCACGCTCCCACCAGCGTGAAGCTACGGGGGCTGAGCACCGGGCGATGCGAGCCCAGGCTCACCTGAACGCGATATTCGCCAGCTGGAGCCCGCCGGCCACGATTGGCGGGCAGAAGGGTTGCATATCCATCCCTGCGTCTCAGCACCGCGTAGCCGTGTGCCTCTCCACGGCGACCGTTCCAACGCAGCGAGAGCTGTTTGTAGCGAGGTACTGGCAGATTGCGTACGAGCGTTGCCACCTCTTCACCGGTTGAGCTCACAATCGTCACCGTCGCCACATCCGCCTTCGCGAGCTTGAAGGAGATGTGCTCTTCCTTCAACTCACCGCCGGATGCAGGCGAGAACACAGGCGTCAGCTTGAATGCCTGAACCGCCGTCGGCGTGTGCTTGAGACGCTGGGTAACCAACAGCGCCGCGAAACAGGCGAGCACGAGCATCGCGAACACCGTCGGCCCTACCCAATCCTGTGCTCCCTTGCGCTGTCGTGCTCGACCACCGGCGCCTACGCGGCCCGGCAATGGGTCGCTACCGGCGGTTGCGTCGCTCAAGCTCCGCCGTCCCGGGCGAAGCGCTCGACGGTATCCGAGCGCAGCCCCAGTCGCAGCGTCTCGAGCGACAGCACGTCCTCAGGCGCAATGTTGCCGAGGTTGCACTCGGGTCCAAAACGGTGGAGCAGCCACACCTGTTGCTCGCGTTGTGGCGCCTCGAAGATCATGCGCTCGGCGTCCACCGCATGGGCGATCTCGTCGATCAAGCCGGTACGCACCTCTCCGTCGGCTCGGTATATGCCAGCCGTCCCCGACTCGCGCGCCTCGGCTATCACCTTCCAGGCCCCGGCTTGGAGGTCGCGTTCGATCTCCTCTACCCACACGTACGGCGCCATAATGAAGTCCGCGTCCTTGCTGCCCACCTCTGCGAGCACCGTGAAATCGCTCGCGAGCTGGCTGATCAGATGACTCTTCACATCGGGCTCAAGCGCGATCGTGCCGTCGGATATCTCCACATGGCGCAATCCAAGCTCATGCAGCCACGCAATCAGTCCCTCGATGCGGCCTTGCTTGATTGCAACCTCAGTGAGCGTCCCACCGAGCACAACGGGGATCCCGTGCGCCGCATAGCGCTCGAGCTTCGGCTTCAGGTTGCCAGTCACCAGCGCCGTGCCCCAGCCGAGCTTCACTATGTCCACGCTGTTCCCAGCGGTCTCCATCAAGCCGTCCACCTCAGCCACCGACAGCCCACGGTCGATCACGTGCGTTATGCCCTTCTCGCGCGGCTTTGCCGAGCGTGCCGGGACATCAAGGAAGCCGGCTATCGCACGTTCTGACTCCACTTCGGCGTACTTACTGACCGCTACCGGCGGTGCCTTCTCCGCCAGTGCCGGCAGCCGGTTCGCCGTTGCTCTGAGCGCCACCTCCGCCGAGTTGGGTCGCTTGGTCGGCGCCGGCGAGCACAACCACAGTCGCCGACCCTGCAAGCGGCGCGATGCTCCCTTCAATCGCCTGTACCTGCCTGACATCAAGCGCCTTGGCGACCGCTTGCGCATCGGCGCGATGGCCGTGCGCATACTCCACCACCGTGGTGGAGTGGGTTCCGGGTGGGACGCCCGCCGAGGATTCCGCGTGTGTATAGCCACCCTGCTGAAGGTCTGCGGCAAGGTGGTGTGCAAGACCAGCTGTGCTCGTCCCGTTGAGTACCACTACCGCCACTTCAGCCGGCTTGGAGGCCGTCACAGGGGCGGTCGTAGTGGTGGAGCCAGTCGACTGCACTTCCCCGGAAGAGGAGCTCGGGGGCGTAGTTGCAGTCGACCCACCGCCTTTTAGCGCCGACACTGCGAACACGAGCAGAAGTACGCCTACGATCACTCCTCCAACGATCAGCACAGCCGTGCGACGACCGGAGGAGCGCTCCGGCTTGAAGTACTTCGGGCCACCTGCCCCGTCCGATGATCCAGGCACCCGGGCCCCAGCCCCACGCCCACCTGTGACGCCGGCGCTCGTGGCGGGGACGCTCGCAGAGCGCGCCCGCGAGGGTGACGGTGGGCGCAATGGCGCACTGGGATTTGCGCCGGTGGCTGCACGAGAGGGTGTACGGCGCTCGGCCGCCACCGGTGCAGGTGGGCGCGACACCGGTAGTTTCGGCGACTGCCCAGCTGGAGCAGCACCACCAGGCGAGGAGGGTGTCCCTGGGGGCGCGGGCGCCGCAGGAGATGGGGGTAGAGGGGCCCGTGCAGCCACCTCGGCGGCACGGGCGGCGGCGGTTGCTGGCGCTGGGGCAGCTGGCTCCTCCGCGGCCTTCAGATCCCCGGCGGGGACGTTCGGCTCCTCGACAGGCTTTGCCGGCTCCACTACGGGAGCCTTCTCCACTGTGCCAACAGTTGCCCCACCTGCCTGCGCAACTGCACTCTCAGCGGCTTGCGAGTCCTGCTCTCCCTCCAGCGCAACCGAAGCCGGTGAAGCTGGGGATGACGTACCACTGTCCAGCTTAGGGGTCGAGCCCGCAGCCACCACAGGCGCTCCTGCCGGTACGGGGGGGGTTGAGGCGGGTGACGCTCCCAATCCCACAGCCGCCACGGTGGCGTTCACAGCTGTGGACACGGGCGCGCTCACGAGTGGCGTCTTACGGGGCACAGCCCGCCCCGGCGCGGCGGGCGCTGCAGGGCGCTGAGCGCGCGCAGCGGCCTCAGCGCTCACACGCTGCTCCAGTTCGCTTGAGCGCTCCGGCGCCCGACCGGCCCACTCACGTAGACGCTTGATCTCGCGCGCCTGAGAGAACACCAGCAGCGACAAGATCGCTATCCCGAACAGTGCAGCAAAAGCAGCGATGGCGCCAACCTCGGTAACCGAGCTAGAAAGCGAGAGCGCGAGCGGCGGAGCAATCATGGATCCGGGGAGTCTATGAGGGTGGCAGGCGCGTGGGCGCCGCGTCCAGAGACAGACTCCGACAGCTCGGCACGTACGGCCGACAGCTCGGCCACCTTCGCGGCGAGCCCGGCCGCGTCACCCTCGAACACGAGCAAACGAATCTCGTCGAACATCGCCTCAACCGTCTCGGGCGCAAGCGGCTGGCGCTCAGCCAACATGATCTTCTCCGCCGGGGTGGGCTGAGGTTGCTCGTAGCGGTTGAACAGCTCCTCGTGCAGCTTCTCTCCCGCACGTCTACCCACGATCTCAACCGCCACGTCGCGGTCGGGATCAAGGCCTGAGAGCTCGATCATCGCGCGTGCCAGGTCAATGATCCGCACCGGCTCGCCCATGTCCAGTACGAACACGTCCGCGCCTCGATCTCCGTCGGAGACCAGTGACCCCGAGCGGATGATCAGCTGGACCGCCTCGGGAATCGTCATGAAGTAGCGGGTCATGCGCTCATCGGTGACCGTAACTGGCCCGCCACGCTCGATCTGGCGGCGAAAGATCGGTACAACGCTGCCCGAGGAGCCAAGCACGTTGCCGAAGCGCACTGCCGCATAACGGGTGCCCGCGAAGCGTGCTGTGGCTGCCTCCAGGGCGAACTCCGCCAGCGCCTTGGAGGCGCCCATCACCGTTGCCGGCGCCACCGCCTTGTCGGTGGACACGAGCACGAACCGCCCCACACCCATCTCCCCTGCAACATGGGCCACCACCCGCGTAGCAATCGCGTTGTTGCGAACCGCCTCCACCGGATTGGCCTCCATCAAACCGACGTGCTTGTAGGCAGCCGCATGGAACACCACGGTTGGACGGTGCTCGGCGAACACCTCGCGCATGCGCTCGTCCTCCTTGCAGTCGGCCAGAACCGCTGCGAGCACGGAGGGTTGCACGTGACGCTCGTCTTGCAGCTCGCGCTGGATCTGAAAGAGGTTGTCCTCAGCGTGGTCCAGCAACACGATCCGGCGCGGCCCCACGCGGGCGATCTGACGGCACAGCTCCGCGCCGATCGAGCCGCCCGCCCCGGTGACGAGCACCGTCTCGCCAGACAGGTAGGCGCCCACACGGTCGAGCTCCATCAATACGGGCTCCCGTCCGAGCACATCCTCCACGCGCACCTCGCGCACTTGGCGCGCAATGGCGCCATGATCCTGGAGCAGCTCGAACACCGTCGGCAACGTGCGCACCGGCACGGAGCGGCGGCGGCACTCGCGCACGACGCGAGCGCGAGTTGACCCGGGCGCAGAGGGAATCGCAATGATCACTTCGTCGGGCTCTGTCTCGTCCAGGATGCGCGGCAGGTCGCCCTCAGTGTTGCCGCGCACCTTCACGCCGTCCATGCGCAAGCCGTGCTTGCGTGGGTCATCGTCGACGAATCCCACGGGCTGCAAGCCGAGCTCGCGGTTGCGCAAGATCTCTCGCAACACGAGTCGCCCCCCATCGCCGGCGCCCACGATCAGCACGTTGCGCTCGCTGCGCCCCCCCGGGCGGAACCCGCCGAGCGGGCGGCGCTCATACAAGCTGCGCGCCACCACCCGCACGCCAATCAGCAACAGCAGCGACAGCAGGAAGAAGAGCGCAATCACGCCGTTGGGAAGCGCTACCGCGCCGTGATGGGGAATTTGCACGGGGCGAGCCACCTCGATCGCCACGACCGTCAGCAGCACGATTGCAATCACAGCGCGTGCCACCGCCTCATAGTCGCGCTGGCCCGAGTAGCGCCAGCGGCGCTGGTAGACCCGCGAGAGCAGCAATATCACGAGGCTGCCGCCAAGCACCCACCACACCGTGCGCTCGAACAGCTTGTCGTAGCGACCCGTTGGGCCGTTGTCGAAGCGCAGCTCGAACGCCAGATAGTACGCAAGCACCACCAGCGCACCATCGAGCGCCAGCCTCGGTAGCGAGTGCCGGTACAGGGACAGAGCCGGCGAGCTGATCCGTCGGCGCATTGCCTTTGATTCTACGGCCTGTGAAAGCGTAAGTGTGACTTAGGCCTTGCAGGACGGCGCCGGAAGGCGCTCGTAGTCCTCAGGAGGACAGTGGAGAGAGCAACAGCTCCACCAGCCGCTGCGGATCACGTCGTGTGCGCGCCAGCACGACCGATGGATCGCGCTTGGCCAGATCCAGTTGCCCAACCCCCCCCAGCTTGCGCAAGCGCCCTTCGGCGATCAGGCGCTCGTCCACCGCGCCCAGGCGGCCCTCGAATGTGGTGTAGACGGGAGTACCGAGCGCCACCGCCTCGCGGTTCATCGTGCCGCCGGCTGAGATCACGAGATCGGCAAATGCGATCAGCGACTGCGCGTCTATCGCCTGCTCGGGCACCGTGAAGCCCGCCACCGAGCTCAACTGCGCGCGCTGCTCAGCGGTGCGCGGCAGCACCACCGACTGAACGCCCTCGCTCTGTGTGCTGTTGCGCAAGTGTGTGAGCACGTCCGCAAAGAGGTCGTTCTCGAAGCGGTGATACAGCGACACCTCGGGCGGCGTCCTGACCACCACGAGCGGTCTATTGCGGTCGATCCCAAGCGCATCCAACACCGCTGTATCGGGCTCGAAGTCGGCGAGGTAGTACTCCTCCTTCAGTCCCTCATACGCGTGCACCTTGCCCTTTGCGCCATACCGATCCAAACGCTGAGGCGGGATGGCGTCTGGCACTACCACCGCTTGCGCCAAACGGCAGTTGACGTGGTGCTGGACGGACGCCCACTCGTAGTCGAATGTGGTCGAGCAGGGAATCCGTAGCAGCCGGGCAGCCACACTCACGTCGTTGGAGCCGTGGCCGAGCGCGATGTCAAAGCGTGGGGACGATCCTTTCCGCGAGTTGCGTCTCGCCCAGCGCACGAGCGTCGCCGAGCGACTCATCAGGCCCGCCGCCTTCGCGGGCAGGCGCTCGCCACGGTGGTGGCCGAGCGCCGTGTGCTCGATTGCAAAGCGGTCGAGCAGCTCAAGCGTCTGGGCGAAATCGCGCGCCGTCACCTGTACCTCGTGGCCATCGGCGCGAAGCGCCTCGATCACAGGGCGCATCACGAGCACGTGCGGGCTGTTGGTGAGGTCGATCCACACGCGCATCAGACGCAGGAAGGTAGCGCGCGTGTCGCTGGAGCCGCCTACGCCAGCACATTCAGGCGGCTAGTCGTCCGCACGTGAGAGGTATCGTTGCCCGCACATGCCGCACCTGCTCGTCCTCGCGTCGATCTCCGAATCGCTCGTCAACGCAACTGCGCACTTCGTCCGTGACGCCGGACTGCCCGGGATCTTCGCGCTGATGGCGCTCTCGAGCGCCTGCATCCCAATACCGTCGGAGGTGGTGATGCTGTTCGCGGGGTTTGCGGTCGCCGACCCCACCCAGAGCGCCGCCCACCACCACATGACTATGAGCGGGGTAATACTCGTCGGCTTGGCGGGAACCATGGTTGGCTCGTGGTTCGCCTATGCCGTTGGGCGCGGTGGGCGCCTGGAGCTGTTCGAACGCCATGGCGCAAAGCTCCACATGGGCCCTGCCCAGATCGAGCGCGCCGACCGTTTCTTCAAGCGCTATGGCGAGCCCACGGTCCTGTTCGGGCGGATGATCCCGCTGGTGCGCGCGTTTGTGTCGTTGCCCGCCGGCATTGCACGGATGCCGCTCGGACGCTTCACCGTCTTCTCGCTGATTGGCACGATCCCTTGGGTGATTGCGCTCGCGTTTGCCGGGCATGCGCTTGGCGGCGACTGGACGCAGGTACGCAAAGGCTTCGAGTACGTCGACTACGTGATCGTGTTGCTCTTGGTTGTGGGGATCATCTACGCCATCGTCCGTCGACGTTCCTCTGAATCGGGCGCTCCACCCACCTCGGTGGGCGAGGATGGCGAGGACCGCGAGCCCGCAGCCGACGTGAGCTGACGCGCACAAGAATGCGACGGCTCCCGCTCCGCCAGGCAGTGGCACTCGGGCTGCTGCAAGGACCGACCGAGATGCTGCCGATCTCCTCCTCCGGCCATACCACGCTTGTGCCGTGGCTCGCCAACTGGCCCTACACGCAGCTCGACCCCAAGCTGCGCAAGTCCTTCGAGGTTGCCCTGCACGCGGGCACAGCAGCCGCGCTGCTTCTGCGCTCACCGTCAGGGGCGCCCAAACGCCCAACATGTAGCACTGAACAAGCTGGCCGCTCGCCGAGACTCCGCGTAAAGCTCGCTTTTCTCCTACCAGCAGTGATCCCACCCGCGCTCGCCGGCTATGCGCTTGGTGGGCAGATCGAGCGCCGATTGGGAACACCAACAGCAACCGCCACCGGGTTGCTCGCAGGCTCAGTTGCAATGCTCGGCGCCGATCTGGGCGCAAATAGCGCACGTCCCGCCGCCAACGCAGGCTCGCGCGACGGGCTCCTGCTGGGCCTCGCCCAGGCGCTTGCGCTGATGCCGGGCGTCTCGCGTAGCGGCGCCGCACTCACAGCAGCACGTCTCAGCGGCTTCTCCCGGCGAGCTGGTGACCAGCTCTCCTGGCAAGCTGGCCTGCCCGTGATTGCAGGTGCAGCCCTGTTGAAGGGCACGAGGCTCTTGCGCGAGGGCGCGCCGGAGGGAAAGGCGCACGGATTGGCACTACCGTTCACAGCAGGCGCAGCAAGCGCGTTTCTGTCCACACTCGCTAGTGCGAGGGTTCTAGGCCCTGAGCGGCGAGCAGCGCTGCTGCCCGCCTGCGCGGTCTATCGCGCAGCGCTTGCGCTGCTAGTGATCCGACGGATGCGCGATAACACCATCTAGCACGCCCCCATTCCCAAAAAAATAAAACCCTCACACTTCCCCGCAGCCGGCAAAGGCATACTCAGGCGTTCGAGGCTCAAATCGTGAACAACGCCATCCTCGGCACCACACTCGGCGGTCGCTACCGCCTCGACGCGCGCATCGGACACGGCGGCATGAGCACCGTGTACCGCGCGTTTGACACCGTGCTCGAACGGCAGGTGGCGCTCAAGCTGATGCACCGCGAGATCGCCTCAGACTCCGATCAGCTCGAGCGCTTTCGCCGCGAGGCACGAGCTGTGGCGCAGCTCAACCATCCGCACATCGTCACCGTCATCGACGCGGGGGAGTGGGACGCCGACGACGGGGATGGCCTTGGCGACATCCGGGCGGGCACCCCCTACATCGTGCTCGAGTACGTCGATGGAGAGACGCTCAAGGAGCTGATCCGCCGCGAGGCGCCCCTGGATGTGCCCACGGTGCTCGCCTACGGGATCGAGATCTCGCGCGCATTGGGAGCGGCGCACCTACAGGAGATCGTTCATCGCGACGTCAAGCCGCAGAATGTGCTGCTCGGCGGCGAGTGTGGCGCGAAGATCACCGACTTCGGGATCGCTCGCACGCTTTCAGAGGAAGGGCTCACGATGGACGGGCGCGTGCTTGGCACCACCGACTATGTCTCCCCCGAGCAGGCTCTCGGTCAGGCGGTCACGGGTCAGTCGGATGTCTACTCACTCGGTGTGGTGCTGTACGAGATGCTCACCGGCAGCGTCCCATTCCAGGGTGAGTCGCCCGTGGCAATCGCCATGATGCACGTTCGCGAGGAGGTGCCCGACGTGCAACTCGCTCGCCCGGAGGTCTCCGCAGCCACCGCAGCAGTTGTCGAACGCGCCACCGCTAAGGACTTGCAGCAGCGCTATCCCGACATGGCGAGCATGATCGCCGACATGGAGGAGGCTCTCGCCATCGAGACCGCCCGTTCCGGCCAGGCCACTGGAGAGGTCACGGCTGTGCTGCGCACCCTGCACTCACCGGCGCGGCGCTTGCTGCCGTGGCGTTTGCGCCATCCGGCACGTTGGGCGATCTCCTTGGCGCTGCTCGGCGCCATCGTCGCGGTGACGCTCATTGCCGCCGCCCGCCATGCGCACAGTGGTACCGGCGTGGCGCCGGATGTGCATGCGGGAACGGGAAGCACGCCGGTGGTGCTTGCCCAGAAAGCAGCCAGCTCCTACAACCCGTTTGGCACGGGCCCCGAACATGCCGAAGACGTAGCCAGCATCATCGACGGGGACCTCAACACATCATGGAGCACCGAGCACTACGTGGGAGGCAACCTAGGCAAGCCGGGGCTCGGCGTGTCACTCGATGCGGCCCCGGGGGTGGCGGCACGCTCGATCGAGATCCAAACACCCACACCCGGGTTTAGCGCTGCCATATACGCCTCCACCGGCCTCACCGCCCCGAGCTCCTCAAGCCCCAATCAGAGCCTTGTGGCACTCGGGTGGACGGCGCTAGCGCCGGCACGCACGATTGAGGCGCGCTCTACCATCCCAATCGACTCCTCGGGACTCGTCTACCGCTACTACCTGGTTTGGATCTCAAAGCTCCCACCAGGTCGTGAAACGGCGGAGATATCTGAGGTAACACTGTTCAAGTAGGCGCCGCTCCCCGAGCGTCCACTACACCGATGGCGGCAGCATGAGCGAGCTACCCGCTCGCAGAGGGCGCCCCTGCGGCTGGCGCGGAGGCGGGCGGGGTGGGAGTTGTGGTGGTGGACGTAGAGGTTGAGGTCGTCTGCTGAGCGAGCGCCCCCACCGCGATCGTAACTTCTGAGCCCTTGCTCAGCTTGTGACCTGCACCTGGGCTCTGCTGCACCACTATCCCCACCTTGGAAGAATCGGTGACGGTGCGCGAAACGGTGTGGGGGGCATAGCCGGCGGCGGTGATCGCTGCTGCTGCCTGCGCTTCGCTCTGCCCCACCACTGAGGGCACAGGGACCTGCTTCAGGGCTTGGGCCACCACAATCGTCACTTGAGCGCCCAGCTTGAGCTGTGAGCCCCCACTAGGCGACTGAGAGATGACGGTCCCCGCCACAGGTTCGGCGACTTCGCGCTTTGACACGGTCACCTTCAGGCCGGCAGCCGCGAGCGTAGCGGTGGCATCGGCCTGCGTTTCCCCGGTCACTTCCGGCACGCTCACTTCCTGCGGTCCGGAGGACACCAACACGGTTACCGGGCTACCCACCTGCACCTCAATGCCGGCAGCCGGGTCGGTGGAGACCACGAGGCCCTTTGCCACCGTGTCGCTCGACTGACTCTGAGCGGTCGGCTGAAAGCCCTTTTCACGCAGAATCCTCTTGGCTTCGTCGCTCTTCTTGTTGTTGACATTTGGGAGCGCCAAGACTCCGGGGCCGGAGGACACGACCACGCTCACGCGCGAGCCCTTCTTGACCACCGTTCCACGTGGCGGGGTGGTGCCGATCACCAAGCCACTGCCGACGCGCGCGTTGGCAGCGAGCGTCACCACCGCCACCAGATCCTCTTGCTTGAGCGACGCCACAGCCGCCGACTGGGTCTCACCGCTGAGGTCAGGCACGGTTGCCCGACCCGCCTTGGAGGAAGGCAGCAGAAACAGCAGGACCAACGCCGCAACGATCGCAAGCGCCGCCACCCCAGCAGCCGCCCAGATAGCGCGCTTACGCCGCTGAGCGCCATCCGAGGAAGGCTCCTGCTGGTTGCCGGGCAGCGGCGGCGCCAGCGCCGCTGCTGTGTCACGGGCGGGTGAAACCCCATTGAATGCAGGAGGGGGCGCAATGCCCTCACGCGCTTGCTGCAGCGCTGCGATGAGCTCATCAGCGCTTGCGAAGCGCGCCAGAGGGTCCTTTGCGAGCGAGCGCATCACCACGGCGTCGAGCGCCGGTCCAACCTCGGGGTTGCGCTCGCTTGGTGGGGTGGGCTCAACGGAGACCTGCTTGAGCGCAATGCTCACCGCCGACTCTCCCTCAAACGGCACGCTCCCGGTAAGCAGCTCGTACAGCACCACTCCGACTGCATAGAGGTCTGAGGTCTCACTGACGGCGTGGCCTTGGGCCTGCTCGGGAGAGAGATACTGGGCCGTGCCCATGATCGAACCGGTTAGCGTCATATCCGATGCGCCAGCCCGAGCGATGCCGAAATCGGTGACCTTCGCGCGGCCCTCCTCGTCGAGGATCACGTTGTGGGGCTTGATGTCACGGTGGATGATGCCGCGCCGGTGGGCAAACCTCACGGCAAGCAGGATCTGCACGACTATGTCGATCGCATCGGGTGGGGACAGAGGGCCGTGCTCTCGCACAACTGCCTTCAGAGAGCGACCCGGCAGGTACTCCATGGCGATGTAGTAGGTGCCATTCCACTCGCCTCTGTCGAACACCGCCACCACATTTGGGTGCGACAAGCCGGCAGCGCTCGAGGCCTCACGACGGAAGCGCTCTACGAACTCCTGGTCCTCAGCGAAGCGGTGGTGCAGCAGCTTGAGCGCCACTTGACGACCCAGCAGCGTGTCGTGGGCCAGGTAAACGTCCGCCATCCCACCTGAGCCGAGCCGAGCCGCAACGCGGTAGCGCCCGTCGATGACGGTTCCCTCCTCAACCACGCTCATGACATGCCACTCTCATGTCGTTCAAATCGTCTTGCGCCGTATCTCAGGTCAACCATGTAGCAGCGCTTCCATGACCTGCTTGGCGACGGGTGCGGCGAACGCTGCGCCTTGACCGGGGACTCCCTGGAGGGTCACAGCCACCGCAACCGTGGGGTCCTGGGCAGGAGCAAATGCAATGAACCAGACGTTGTTGATTTCCGTCCCAATCTGGGTCTCGGCGGTACCGGTCTTACCTGCCACTTGCACTCCGGGGATCTGAGCGCTCGTACCGGTGCCTTCCTTGACCACCGCTTCCATCATCTTCGTAACCGATGCCGCGGTTGAGGGCTTCATCACGACGGACTGCACTTTCGGCGAAATGCGCTGAAGCACATGCCCGTCGGGTTCAACAATCGCCGCTGCCAAATGGGGCCTCATCAGCGTGCCATGGTTGGCAACCGCCGCCGCCACCTCCGCCATCTGTAGCGGTGTTACTCGCAGCTTGTCCTGACCGATGCCCATGCGACCCACATCGACATAGGTGCTGGTGGGCGAGAGCACCTTTCC
>JBAPMC010000282.1:0-3192 GCA_049278415.1 Solirubrobacteraceae bacterium | reverse complement strand
GAGCACGCTCTCGGTGTGAAAGCGCTTGTGGAGCACCGTCGTGGTGGCATAGATCGCACTGCGCACGAGAATCGACAGGCCACCGACGTGAGAGAGCGGCAACGCACACAGCCAGCGCTCTTGTGGGTCCACGCCGAGCGCCACGCCTGAGCCAAGTGCGCTCCAAAGGAAGTTGCCATAGGTCAACTCCACCGGTCGCGGGGTTGAGGTGGTGCCGGAGGTGTGGATCACCGCGCAGACCGCGTCGAGGTCGTGAACCGCCTCACTTGCGAGCGCATCTGAGCCCGAGAGCCCGAGCGGCTGGGCACGCAAAGGCTGCTCGACGAGCACGCTCGCTCCCACTGTGATCCGCTCACGCTCAGAGGGAGTGAGGCGCAGGTCTACCGGGACCGCCACCGCGCCAAGCAGGAAGCACGCGTGCAGCGCCTTTGCGAACTCGATCCCTGGCTCGAGCGCGATCGCGACGCGTTCTCCCGGGAGCGCTCCACGCTCGACGAGCTCACTCGCCCCACAGCGCGCGGCGTGCAAGAGCACGGCGTAGGACACTTGCGCGTCCGGGGTCTGGATCGCGGTGCGAGTAGGCGCCAAGCAGGCGGCGCGTTGCAGCCATGCCTCAACCTGCATCGTTCACAGGCTAGCCTTCGCAGTGAATCGCGGGCACGCCCTTCGTTTGGGCGCGGGCCCACATCTAAAGACAGGAGCGTTGAGAGACCTTGACCATCACGTGGATTGCCGCAGATAGCTATACGGACATTCGCTACGAGAAGTCCGCCGAGCCCAACCCGGGTATCGCGAAGATCACAATCAACCGTCCAGAGGTAAGAAACGCTTTTCGCCCACTGACGGTCCTGGAGATCTCAAAGGCCCTCGAGCAGGCGCGCGAGGACACCGAGGTGGGGGTGATTGTGCTGACCGGTGAGGGCCCGCTCGCGTTCTGCTCGGGCGGGGACCAGCGTGTGCGCGGCGACTCCGGCTATCTGGCCGATGACGAGTCGGGCCGCGCGGGGATCGGTCGCTTCCATGTGACTGACCTGCACGTTCAGATCCGCAGGCTGCCCAAGCCCGTGGTGGCGATGGTGGCGGGCTATGCGATTGGCGGCGGCCACGTGCTGCACCTTGTGTGTGACTTGACGATCGCCGCTGATAATGCGCGCTTCGGGCAGACCGGGCCGCGCGTGGGCTCCTTCGACGGGGGCTTTGGCGCCGGTCTGCTCGCCAACGTGGTGGGCGTCAAGAAGGCGAAGGAGATCTGGTTCTTGTGCCGCCAGTACGACGCGCAGCAAGCACTCGACATGGGCTTGGTGAACACGGTGGTGGCGCTCGAGCGCTTGGAGGAGGAGACGGTGCAGTGGTGCAGTGAGATGCTCGCGCTCTCGCCGTTCTCGCTGCGACTGCTGAAGGCGAGCTTCAATGCCGCCGAGGACGGCTTGACGGGCATCCAGCAGCTCGCCCACGACGCCAACCTGCTCTTCTACGGAAGCGAGGAGGCCAAAGAGGGCCGCGAGGCTTACAAGCAGAAGCGTGAGCCGGACTTCGCGCGCTTCCCGAGACGGGCATGACCGAATTGGGAGCGATTGGCGCACAGACGCCGGCGGCGGCGCCGACCCCCAAGGCGTCGAGCGCCGTGCATATCTGGCTGATGGCGGCGCGCCTGCGCACGCTCCCGGCTGCAGTGGCGCCGGTGCTCGTGGGCACTTCGCTCGCACTCGGTAGCGGCCACTTCCGTCCGTTGGCATTCGTGGCAGCGCTGCTCGGCGCCGTGTTCATCCAGGTCGGCACGAACTTGTCAAACGACTATTCCGACGCACGCCGCGGCGCCGACACCGAGGACCGGCTCGGCCCGGTGCGAGTGACGGCGGGCGGGCTCGTACCTCCTGGCAGGGTGCTGTTCGCCACCTATGCGACGTTTGGGCTCGCGGTGCTGTGCGGCGTCTACCTGGTTACGGTCGCGGGCTGGGAGCTGATAGCCGTCGGCGCCGTGTCGATCCTCGCGGGCGTGCTCTACACGGGCGGTCCGCGTCCGTATGGCTATGAGGGCCTTGGCGAGCTGTTCGTGTTCCTCTTCTTCGGGATTGTGGCGGTGAGCGGATCTTATTTCGTGCAGGTGCAGGAACTGGCCTGGGAGGCCTATGCGGTCGCGGTCCCAGTTGGCCTCTTGGCTAGCGCGATCCTCGTTGTGAACAACGTGCGCGACCTTGAGACCGATCGCCGCGCCGGTAAGCGCACACTCGCCGTGCGCCTAGGCCGAACGCGCACACGCACCCTTTACAGCGCGATGGTGGTTGGCGCGTTCGTGCTGGCTCCGCTGCCATGGCTGCTTGGGTCGATGACGGCGTGGCTGTTCTTGCCGTGGTGCGCTGTCCCGCTCGCCGTGCCGTTGGTGAGAATTGTCAGGACCCGCGTCGATGGACCAACCCTGAACGGAGCGCTGGCCAAGACGGGGGCGCTTCAGCTCGTGTTCTGCCTGCTGTTCTCCGCCGGCATCCTCGCGAGCGGCGGAATCGGTCCCTGAGGTGAAGCTCGGCGTCAGCCGCGTTCGCCTGCGCCTGCGCAAACCGCATCTGAGCTCGCATGGGACGCTGAGCGAGCGGGAGTTGCTGACCGTATCGCTCACCGACGAGGGCGGCGTCACGGGGTATGGCGAAGCAGCGCCGCTCGAGCCATATGACGGGGTGAGCATCGCGCGCGTGGAGCAGGCGCTCGAGCGCTACCGCCCTGTGCTCGAGGGCGCCGCCGACATGAACGGCGCGGAGATCGTTGACGCGTGCCGACGTGTCGAGGACCTGCCAGAGGCCTTTGCGGCGATCGACCTCGCGCTATGGGATCTGGCGGGGAGGCGCATGGGACGACCCGTGTCCTCGCTCGTGACCGATACGCCTGCGCGCGCGGTGGCGGTGAACGCGACCCTCTCGGCCCTTGACCGCACCGCAGCCGCCGAGCAGGCCAGGCGCGCAGTCAAGCTGGGCTTTGCATGCGTGAAGGTCAAGGTGGGGGTGGGCGATGACGCCAGTCGAGTCGCCGCGGTGCGTGCCGCCGCTGGCCCACACCTCGCGCTGCGCCTGGACGCCAACGGCGCATGGAGCGTCGAGCAGGCGGTGCGCAGCATCGAAGCGCTCGCGCCCGTAGGGCTTGAGCTCGTGGAGGAGCCTGTGCACGGCTTGAGCTTGGTGCGCGAGGTGCGCGCTCGGGTCG
>JBAPMC010000281.1:0-6610 GCA_049278415.1 Solirubrobacteraceae bacterium | reverse complement strand
CGCTGCGCGCTCCACAGCCGCGAAGAAGTCACGCAGCTTCGTTGGATCCTTGCGCCCCGGCGAACTCTCGGTGCCGCTGGCGGTATCCACCGCAAACGGGCGCACTCGTTCGATCGCCTCACCCACGTTATCGGGACTGAGACCACCGCTGAGGATCAGGGGGGTCTTCGAGCGTCGGCCGGCGAGCAGCTTCCAGTCAAACGTCTCCCCTGTTCCACCTCGCAACCCCTCGCGGCCCGGCACGACCGAGCGCGCGTCGAGCAGGTGAAAATCGGTGTGGAAGCGGGCGGCGTCGCGTATGTCACCAGGCCCTGAGACCTGAAATGCCTTGACCACGCGTGCGCCGGTGCGACGCGCAGCCTCCCCACAGAACGATGGGCCCTCATCGCCATGCAGCTGGAGCAACGTCAGTCCGAGCTGCTCGCTCACATCCACTATTTCCTCCATGTGGGCATTCACGAATACGCCGCACAGCTCAACCTGACGCCGCAGAGCCGCTGTGATCAGCTGTCCCTCAGCCAACGAGCAACTACGAGGGCTCGGCTTGAAGAACACCATGCCAACAGCCCACGCCCCAAGCTCGACCGCCAGCTCCGCGTCGTCGAGCCGTGTGATCCCGCAGATCTTGACCCGTGTGGTCGCCTCGGACATGCTCCAACGGTAGCGATTCAACGGGCCCTGCGATGGCCGCTAATCCCGCTCGCTGGTTGCGCACCCAAGCGGACCGGCTGAGCCGGTGGCCTACCTACCCTTCCGGCGTATTGGGGTTCTTGATCGAGTTCGGCCGGCCGGCAAGCGTCACTTTGATGGTCTTGTGTTCATAGCTGCCGTTGCCGGTGGCGCGCAACACTTCAATCGAGATCGTGTCGCCCGGTTTCTTGGAGGCGATCAAAGCTGAGAGGGCTTCGGCGTTTGCGATCGCATTGCCGTCGACCTTTACGACGATATCTCCACCCACCGCCACCTTGCCACCCGCGGTTTGCGCTTCAAGGTTGCCGCCGCGTATGCCCGCCTTCGCCGCCGGCGTGCCGCCTTCGACGGTCTCCACGAGCGCTCCGCTCTTGACAGGGAGATTGAGCGCCGCGATCGAGCCGTCCACCGTGAGCGTGCTCACACCGAGATAAGCGCCGCGCACGGTCCCACCTTTCTCGAGCTGGGAGAGCTCAGACTTGGCGGTGTTGATCGGGACGGCGAAGCCAATTCCTACGCTGCCGCCTCCACTGCCGCCCGTCTCGATCTGTGAGTTGATCCCAATCACTTCTCCAGCGGCGTTCAGGAGCGGCCCACCGGAGTTGCCGGGATTGATCGGCGCGTCAGTCTGCAGGACGTTGTCGATCTGAAAGCCGTTGGGCGAGGTGATCTGACGCTGCAGGGCGGAGACGACACCGGTCGTGAGGGTTCGGTCGAGGCCGAACGGGTTGCCGATCGCAAGCACAGGGTCGCCCACCTGCGCCTTTCCGGAATCTCCAAGCGTGAGGGGATGCAGAGTAAGTCCTTCGGTGGGTATGCGCAGCACGGCCAGATCGTTGGATGGATCCTTGCCAACCACTTTTGCTTCAACGGTCTTGCCGTGTTCGAAGCTGACGGTCACCTTCACTGCATTCTCCACAACGTGGTAGTTGGTGAGGATCGTGCCGTCGTTGTTGATCACGAAGCCCGACCCTGTCGCTGTGCCCTGCTGCTGGCTTTCACCGCCCAAGCTGAACGGCGATTCGCTCTGCCGCACGATCGTCGAAGTGACATAGGCCACGCCGCGCGCATCCTTCTCATAAATCTGATGCGGGGTGAGACCAACACTTTGCTGGGAGGCGTTCGACGGTGCTATCGGCGTTGACTGCTGTACCACCGTGACAGTTCTCTGCGACGCGCCAAGACCACCCGCGGCCGCAATAACCGCAACCACCAGTCCCCCTCCGATGAGGGCCGAGACGAAAGGAATGGCGAACATGCGCTTCATGGCTAGTGAGGATGACGGCTTGCGATCAACGCGAACTAAAGAGGACCATGCAACTTTATAAAAAGTTGGAACACGAGCCCTTGGTGATGGCGGAGGGCCCGACTTGGCTACAACCTATCGCTGCGCCACCACCCGCCGCAGTCTGCACGTGTCTATCCAACTGCTCCCGCTGAGGAGGACGAGTCGATGCCACCGCCAGAGCCCTCAAGCAAAGCGGCAAGCGCATGTTGGGGGTCGGCAGCTCGCATCAGCGACTCACCTACAAGCACCGCGGAGACACCCTGCAGCTCGAGCTCCTGCAGCTGCTCGGGAGTAGAGATGCCCGACTCGGAGACCACAATCGCGCCTGCAGGCATAGCTCCCAGCAGCCGAGCAGTGCGCTGCACGTCGACCGTGAAATCGTGCAAATCCCGGTTGTTGACGCCTATCAGCTGAGCGCCTATGTGTGCGGCGCGCTCCAACTCTTGTCCATTGTGCACCTCGACGAGCACATCCAGGCCGAGCGCAACCGCAAGCTCGTGCAGCGAGGCGAGCTCATTCTGGTCGAGCGCCGCCACGATTAGGAGCACCGCATCGGCGCCGGCGGCCCGCGCCTCGTGCAGTTGGTAAGGGTCAACGATGAAGTCCTTGCGCAGGATCGGCAGCCCGCAAGCGTCGCGCGCGGCGCGCAGATCGGCGAGCGACCCTGCGAAATTAGAGCCCTCCGTGAGCACCGACAGCGCACTTGCGCCACCGCTCTCATATGCACTGACGATTGCGCCAATATCGGCGTTCTCCCGAAGGACTCCCGCGGATGGAGAGCGTCGCTTGAACTCCGCAATTACGCCGATCCCGGAGTGTGCGAGCGCTTCGTGAAAACGACCGTGGGAGCTTTGTGAGCGATGCGTCGGATGCTCCGCGGCGGTCCCGATCTGCGCTTCGAGCACATCCAACGGCACGCTGCGCTTGCGCTGCTCGAGCTCCGCGCGAGTCTCGAGGAGAATCCGCTCGAGCACGGTCGGTCGGCTCGACGCCCCAGCGTCCGAGGACCGCGAGAATGTCATCCCACCATCCGCTCGGGCGCATACCTGTTGCTCGCCTGCACATACCGGTCGAGCGCCGCTGCAGCACCACCTGAGCCGATTGCCTCACGAGCAGCCTCCACACCCTCCGCGACGCTGTCTGCAGCTCCTGCCGCATAGATGGCTGCGCCTGCGTTGATCAGCACGAGATTGGCCCGCGTGCCCTGCTCCCCAGCGAACACAGTCTGTGTGACCTCGGCGTTGTGAAGCGGTGAGCCGCCACCCAACAGCGGATCGGCTGGGTCGGCGAGCTCGATGCCAACATCCTGCGGGGTGAGCGTATAGCGGGTCAGCTGCTCCCCATTGACCTCAACGACCTGTGTGGCTGCCGAGGTGGAGACCTCGTCGAGGCCATCCTCGCCGGAGACGACAAGGGCGCGCCGAACCCCAAGGCGCGCCAGCGCGCCGGCGATCGTCTCGAGGAAGCTCGCATCCGCCACCCCGATCAACTGGCGGGTGGCGCCCGCCGGATTGGTTAGCGGCCCGAGCAGGTTGAAGATGGTTCGCACAGCAAGCTCACGTCTAACTGGAATCACGAAGCGCGTAGCCTGGTGGTGGGCGGGCGCGAACATGAAGCCGAAGCCCGCCTCCTCGATGCATTTCGCGACGCCTGCGGGGTCAAGGTCGATGCGGGCGCCAAGCGCCTCCAGCAGGTCAGCAGAGCCTGAGGAGCTCGTGGCAGACCGATTGCCGTGCTTGGCGACCGCACAACCGGCGCCCGCCGCCACGAGGGCAGCAGTGGTGGAGACGTTGAATGTGCGCCGGCCCCCACCTGTGCCGGCGGTATCGAGCAACTCAGAACGATCGGTGGGCACGTGCGCCGCCAGCTCGCGCATCGTGTGGGCGAGCCCGGCGAGCTCGTCCACCGTCTCGCCCTTCGTGCGCAGAGCGATCAGAAACGCGGCGATCTGGGTCTCGGATACCTCACCGTGCATGATCTCCGAGAGCACCTCTGATGTCTCCTGCGAGCTCAGGTCGCGGCGCGAGGCGAGCGCATCGATCGCGCTTGTGAGGGTTGCGTTTGGCATCTCACACCAGCGTGCGCGACTCGCTCAGAAAGTTCGCCAGCAGACGCTTGCCCTCATCGGTGAGCACCGACTCGGGATGAAACTGAACACCCTCTGCGGGAAGCTCACGATGACGCAAAGCCATCAGCACACCGCCGCCATGAGCGGAGGCTTCAAGGCAGTCCGGCAGCTCATCATGCACCACAAGCGAGTGGTAGCGCCCGACTACGAGCGGCGAGGAGAGCCCTTGAAAGATCGTGCGTCCGTCATGTTCAATCGTGGTGGCCTTGCCGTGAACGGGAGTATGCAGTTGCACGCTTCCCCCGAACGCCTGAGCGAGCGACTGGTGGCCGAGGCAGACGCCGAGCGTTGGAATTCCCGCTTCGGGCATCTGCCTGGCGACCTCGAGTGAGATGCCCGCCTCGTTGGGTGTGCACGGTCCAGGGGAGATCACACAGCGTTCGTACGCTTCCTCCAGTAGATCGCCCACCGCCGCCCTGTCGTTGCGTACAGCGCGTACCTCAGCTCCAAGCTCGCCCAGGTATTGGACGAGGTTGTATGTGAACGAGTCGTAGTTGTCGATAACCAGCACTCGCATCGTCACGCCCAACCCACCACAAGCGCTCTCACGGTCATGCCCAGTCCTGCTGGCGGCAAGCAAGCTCTACGGCCCTTATGACCGCCGATGACTTAGCCACAGACTCCTCGTACTCGTACTCGGGCTTGGCATCCGCAACTGTGCCTCCGCCGGCCTGAACATGAGCTACGCCATCCCGTACTACAACAGTGCGAATGTGGATGGCGGTATCCAGATCACCTGTGTAGCTGAGATAGCCGATCGCGCCACCGTAGCCTCCACGCTTGGTGGACTCGAGCTCATCGATGATCTGCATTGCGCGCACCTTCGGCGCACCCGAGAGCGTGCCCGGAGGGAGAACCGAGCGCAACGCATCCATTGCGCCCACCTCCTCGCGCAGCGTGCCCGACACCGAGGAGACGATGTGAATCACGTGGCTGTAAGTCTCGATCTCCATCAGCTCATCCACGCTGACACTGCCGTACTCGCATACCCGTCCGAGATCGTTGCGCCCAAGATCGACGAGCATCACGTGCTCCGCGCGCTCCTTCTCATCTTCGAGCAACTCGGCGGCGATGCTGCGGTCCTCCTCAGGACTTGCGCCGCGCAGACGGGTGCCAGCGATAGGGCGCGTCGAGACGTGGCGAGCAGCTACCGTGAGCAGCGGCTCCGGGCTCGCGCCCGCAACCTGAAAGTCTCCGAAGTCCAGGAAGTACATATAGGGGCTCGGGTTGACGTTGCGCAGGCCCCTATAGATGGAGAAAGCCTCAACGGGCACCGATGCAGACCAACGCTGCGAAGGCACCACTTGAAAGGCATCGCCTGCGTAGATGTACTCCACGATCCGCGCCACCATCGCTTCAAAGCGCTCGCGCGTCATGTTCGACTGAAAACTCGGCGCCGCCGGTGCTGCAGTGTCGAGCGGCCTTGCGCTTTGAGGGACAGGACCAGCAAGACATGCCCGCACTTCGGCAATCGTGCGCGCGGCTGCCTCCTGCGCCCGCTCGAGATCCGGCTCGGCGTCGAGATCTGCGTTCGCGACGATCGTGATGGTGTGCTTGAGATGGTCGAATGCGACGATCGCGTCTGTGAGCATCAGCGCCATGTCGGGAAGCCCAAGCTCATCCGGGTTGGGCTCGCCAAGTGGCTCTACAGTACGCACCAGGTCATAGCCGAAATAGCCCACAGCGCCACCCGCGAACGGCGGGAGATCCTCCAGTGGCGCCTGCCGGCAATCGGCCACCGCCGCAGCCGCCAGCGCATAAGGATCGCCAGGGTCACCAAGCGACCACCGCAGCACCGAGCGCGGACGGAATCCGATGAACGAGTAGCGCCCCATGCGCTGACCCTGCTCGGCCGACTCAAGCAGGAATGCGGGCTCCCCCGGCGCAAGCGCGCGTAGCTTCAAGAACGCTGAGACAGGTGTCTCGCAGTCGGCGATGAACGTCTCCCGCAAGGGGATTAGATTGTGAGCGCTGGCGGACACCGCCGCCGACGCGTTAGGAGCGGCGCTCATCGAGCACACGCTCCGCATCGGAGAGGGAGCGCCCGCGGCTGTGCAACAGCACGAGTAGGTGATACACGAGGTCGGCTGCCTCTTCATCAACACGCAGGTCGGTCTCCTCGCGCGCTGCGCGAGCGACCTCCTCGGCCTCCTCCATCACCTTCTCACCGATGTGGCGGGGATCATCGAGCAGCTCGACGGTGTAGGAGCCTGCAGGACGCTCACTCGCACGCTCACGCAATGTGCGCTCAAGAGCGGGCAGCGTCTCATGCGGCGCACCTGAGTCGAGCTCTCCACGGTAGAAGCAGGTGCGCTCACCCGTATGGCACGCGGGACCGGCGGGTTCTACAAGCGCGAGCAGGGCGTCGCCGTCGCAGTCCACGCGCAAAGAGCGGACCGTTTGTGTGTTGCCGCTCGTTGCGCCCTTGTGCCACAGCTCCCGGCGCGAGCGGCTCCACAGGTGCAGCTCTCCCGTGGCGCGCGTACGCTCCAGCGCCAACTCGT
>JBAPMC010000280.1:0-1567 GCA_049278415.1 Solirubrobacteraceae bacterium | reverse complement strand
ATCGTGAAGACCAGCGCGCCTGTAAAGCGCTTTATGTAAGTGAGCTTGTTCTTAGTCATTCTCGCCCTCTCCTTTAGCGCCCTGCGCGATGGGACACACTCTTAGGAGCCGCGGATCTCGCGGTCTTCCCATACCGTTTGTGGGCTTGTCGTTCACAGGCCCGTCGCTTGGCCTTCGCCTTCTTCTTATGACATGCGCGCAGCGCGCCGGCCAGCTTCTGTGTCCGCGTGAGCGATCTCGGGCGAACGCTATGAGCTTCGCCGGCGGTCGTGATGTTTCCGGCGCCGGAGAACGTCTGGCTCGGAGGGGCTCCGAACGCTTCCGGTTGAGGCGAGGGCGCGGCCTTGCACGCATCGCCCGTCGAGCACGGCGGCGGCACGACGGGCGCAACCGGCAAACACGGCGAGGCAGAACTGCACGCATGCGCGTCATACAAGTCAAGCGCACCGTCATAGTCCTGGGACACCAAACCGGCGCCCGTCAGGAAGAAAACGTCATCCCCGTTTTCACTGGCGTCCATGAAGACCGATTCTTCTCGTGCGCCACCTGAGGAGATCAACCCAACACAACCACCGGATGCTTCACTGAACGTCGCGCTCGCCGCTCCACAATTGCCGGCCCCCGGTGGCTCGTACTCATACACATCCCAAGTTCCGTCGGTGTCCTGCGGTACGAGGGCGCCATCGCTGTTGAAGAACAACCGGCCACCATCAGACAGGTAACGCGGCTGATAATACGAATTGCTGCTAGTCACACCTGCCCAGCCCGGTACGGTCGCCGCCAAATCGGCTCCCTGCCAGCGATGCCCAGGGTTTACGAGCAATGGCGTTTCGCTCGCCGATACGCCTTCTTTCACAAAGACGCCGACCGGTCGTGCGCCGGTTGGTTCGCACGACGCACACACGATATGTTCCGTCCCTGCGTTGTAGAGGAACACCTCCTCGTCGGGTCTGCCGCTCCGCGCATCGCGATTGTCATAGCCGGTCACGCTACGGTTCGACATGAACGCAAACCACTGACCATCCGGCGACACCCGCACGTTTGCCCCGTTCAACAGATCGGAGTTATACAACGTCTTCCAGCTAGCGTCTGCGCCAGACAGGGCCGCTAGGAACTTCGTCGTGCCGTTGTGGCGCACGTATAGATTGCACGTCGAGGCCCTTTCTTCGGATTCGCAATCGCCCGGGACGGCAGGCGGGGCAAGCGCGCCACTGGCGGCGAAATACACATACGAGCCATCTTCGCTGGCGGCCAACACGATCGGCACACCCGCTTCTTGACCCACATGCGGATCGACGCTCAAATCCACCAGCTTCCCGGTTTCCACATCGTATTCGTACAAGTCTGGAGAGGTCCCAGCGGTCGAGTCTGTCGTGAGTCGTGCGGCATCCGTGAAGAACACCCTTGAACCGTCCCGGCTGGCGGTCTGAAAGATCGGCTTGCCTTCCCCGCCCACCGCACCGGGTTCGCTGACATCCAACCTGACAGTCTTTTCCGTCGCGAGATCACGCATCCAAAGACCTCCGGACCCTTTGGACTTGCTTCCGAACACCCGCGACCCATCCTC
>JBAPMC010000279.1:0-35260 GCA_049278415.1 Solirubrobacteraceae bacterium | reverse complement strand
ATCTAGATCACAGAGACGAGAGCTCGGCTGTGATCTCACTCACAGCCGACTTTGCGTCCCCGAAGAGCATCGAGGTCTTCGGGTCGAAGTAGAGCTCGTTCTCGATCCCGGCGAAACCCGGGTTCATCGAGCGCTTGATCACGATCACCGACTGGCTGTCGGCAACCTCGAGGATCGGCATGCCGTAGATCGGCGAGGAAGGTGTGTTCTTCGCCGCCGGGTTGGTTACGTCGTTTGCACCGATCACAAGCGATACGTCGGTGCGCTGGAACTCGGAGTTGGCGTCGTCCATCTCCTTGAGCTGGTCATAGGGAACGTCGGCCTCTGCCAGCAGCACATTCATGTGCCCCGGCATGCGCCCGGCGACGGGATGGATCGCATAGTTGACCTCCACCCCACGCGACTCGAGCTCCTTGGTGAGCTCGCGCACGGCGTGCTGGGCCTGGGCCACCGCCATGCCATAGCCCGGGACCACGACAACCCTGTTTGCGTAGGCGAGCTGGATCGCGGCGTCCGCGGCACTCGTGGAGCGCACCGTGCCTTGATGCTCACCAGCGCCTTCGGCGCCCTCAACGGCCCCGCCACCGCCGAAGCCGCCCGCGACGATCGAGGGAATCGAACGGTTCATGGCAACCGCCATCAGGTTCGTGAGGATCGAGCCGGACGCGCCAACGATCATGCCCGCCACGATCAGCGCCGGGTTGTTGAGCGCCATGCCCGTCGCCGCCGCCGATAGGCCGGTGAAGGCGTTCAGGAGAGAGATAACCACGGGCATGTCGGCGCCGCCGATCGGCAGGACAACGAAGTTGCCTAGCAGCGCTGCGACGATCAGCATCCCAATGAACAGCAGTTCGGAATGGGCGCCAGCCACCAGGTCGATACCCGCTGCAACGGCAAGGATCAACAGAACGAGGTTGACGATCTGCTGGGCAGCTCCCAGTGTGATGGGGCGCCCCGGAAGGATTTCCTGCAGCTTGGCGAATGCGATATTCGAGCCCCAGAAGGAGACGGAGCCGACGATCGCCGCGAATACGGAGAAGATGGCGACATAAGTGGCGACGCCGCCTATCTGGAACGTTGCCCCTCCGATTTCAATCGTGTGCGAGCCGTAGGTTGACCCGAGGCTGCGGAACTCGACCCACGAGATGATCGCCACCGCGCCGCCGCCAACCCCGTTGAAGAGAGCGACCATCTGGGGCATTGCGGTCATCTTCACCTGGCGTGCTGCGGGGACTCCGACGGCAACGCCGAGTGCGAGGCCGAGCGCGATCAGGCCCCAGTTGCCCTCGCCGGGATTGAGCAGCGTTGCGACCACCGCGATCCCCATCCCCACCGCGGCAATGCGGTTGCCGCGTACCGCCGTGGTGGGCCCGGAGAGCCCGCGCAAACCCTGGATGAAGAGGCCGAAAGCGATTATGTAGAGGACGTAGATGAAGCTTTCGCTCTGCAGGAAGCTCGTGGCGATGGGCAGGCTCGTCATGACCCCGTCTTCCCATCTGTGGGGGAGTCATCGTCGGCCTGCTTGGGCTTCGGGCGCGACTTGAACATGTCGAGCATCCTGTCGGTGACAAGAAAACCGCCAACCACGTTGATCGTGCCGAAAGCAACGGCGATCACCAGCAGCGCCTTGCTGAAAGCGTCAAGTCCCGTGAGGCCGAAAAGCAACAGCCCCCCTAGCAGCACGATCCCGTGGATCGCGTTCGTTCCCGACATCAGCGGCGTGTGCAGCGTGTTCGGCACCTTGGAGATCACCACGAAGCCGATGAAGCCCGCAAGCACGAGGATCGCGAGATTGGTTGTGAGCACGCTTGCGAGAATCATGCGCTCGCTCCAGCGGCGCCAGCGGCCTCAACGGCGGCCTTCGCGCCCACACCCACGATCTCCCCATCACGGACGGTGCAGGCGCCCGCAACGATCTCATCCTCGAAGTCGAGCTTCAGCTCCAGCTCGCCCTCGGCGCCACCCTCCTTCGGGGAGACCAACAGATCCAGCAGCGACTGCACATTGCGCGCGAATAGCTGCGAGGAGTGCTCGGCCATGCTCGCCGGCAGGTTCAGCGGGGAGACAATCTTCACGTCGTGCTTGACGACCGTTTGGCCGGGCTCGGTTAGCTCGCAATTGCCGCCCGACTCGCCGGCGAGATCAACGATCACAGAGCCGGGCTTCATCCCTTCAACAGCCTCGGCTGTGACGAGCTTCGGAGCAGGACGACCAGGCACGAGCGCGGTGGTGATAACGACATCGAAGCCCTTGATCGCATCCGTCAGCGCTTGCTGCTGGGTGGCACGCTCCTCAGCGGTGAGCTCGCGAGCGTAGCCGCCCTCTCCGGCGGCCTCCAAGCCAAGGTCAAGCCACTGCGCTCCGAGCGACTGAACCTGCTCTGCCACCTCTGGGCGCACGTCATATCCGGTTGTGCGCGCCCCGAGCCGCTTGGCGGTGGCGAGCGCCTGCAGCCCGGCGACGCCGGCGCCCAGCACGAGCACCTTGGCGGGCGGGATCGTGCCGGCTGCGGTCATAAGCATCGGATAGAAACGACCCATGTTCTCTGCGCCGAGCAGGGCGGCCTTATAGCCGGCGATGTTGCTCTGCGAGGAGAGCGCATCCATCGACTGGGCGCGTGAGATGCGCGGGATCGACTCCATCGCGAAGGCTGTTGCTTTGGCGGAGGCAAGTGCCCGCGTCGTCTGAGGGCTCGTTAGCGGCGCGAGGAAACCGATCAGGATCGACCCCTGCCCAAGCAACCCGATTTCCTGCTCACTCGGCGGGGAGATCTTGACCACCACATCAGAGCGCCACACCTCGGCTGCATCGGCGCTCATCTGCGCACCAGCGTCGGCGAACGCGGCATCCGGCAGCAGCGCGTCTGCGCCCGCGCCACTCTGGACCAGGACATCAATGCCCTTGGTCTTCAACTTGGCTATGACCTCCGGCACGAGCGCAACTCTGTGCTCGCCCTCGGCGGTCTCCTTCGGAACACCTACCCGCATGAAGGCCGAGAAAGTATCCGATCTTGCCGACGAGAGGCAGTCCGACCTCCCGTATGCCAGACTCGAGAAGCCGTGACGGTCAACCTGACACGCATCTACACCAAGCTCGGAGACGGTGGAGATACCCACTTGGGAGACATGAGCCGTGTCTCAAAGCTCCACCCTCGCGTGGAGGCATACGGCACTGTGGATGAGCTCAACGCAACACTCGGCGTGGCGCTGCTTGCACCGGGCCTGCCATCGACCTTCACGCAGTGGTTGGAGCGCGTGCAGAACGATCTGCTCGACGTTGGAGCGGACCTGTCGGTGCCAACCCCGCCCGAGGGGGAGCCGGACGCCACCGGCAAGGGCCAGGCACGCCTGCGAGTGACGCCCGAGTACGCCCAGTGGCTCGAGCAGGTGTGCGACGAGGTCAACGCGACGCTTGAGCCGCTGCGCTCGTTTGTGATCCCCGGCGGAGGGCCGGCGGCGGCGCAGCTGCATGTCTGTCGCACCGTTTGCCGTCGCGCCGAGCGCCGCGCGATTGCTGTGGGCGAGGAGTGCAACCCCGAGGTGATCCGCTATCTGAACCGGCTGTCAGACATGCTGTTCATCCTCGGCCGCGCCGTGAATGATGGCCAACCCGCATCACCTGAGGCGGGATCGGAGTCGCTATGGGCTCCAGGCGCGCATGGCTCCAGCCCTTTGGGGGGGACCTCCTAGCCGAGCACGCGCCGTCTTACGGGCACCTTCATCGTGCTCGGATACTCGCAGCACCGCAAGCGCAAGCGCTGCCCACAAGGTGGCAAGCAGATAGCCACCGACAACATCGCTTGGCATGTGCCAGGCGAGGACCAGAAGCGCAATACCGACCGCGACAGCAAAGGCGGCGCCAAGCGTGACGACGAGCCTGCGACGTGAGGGCGGAGCTACGAGCAGCGCGCACCACGCAAGCGCCAACGCGGCTGTTGCGTGGCCACTGGGCCACGAGGCGTTGGTTATATGTTTCGGGCCGAGCTGATCGTGGGGGTGCGCCAGCAAAGGCTTGAGCAGCTCAGCGCTGAGCGGCGCAAGCGGGAGCACTATCGCCACCGCAAGCGCTATCCATGGCAGGCGGCGGCGCAAGGCGATAACCACGAGCACAAGACCCCAAGCCGCATAGAACGGCGGGTAGAGCAGATCAAGCAATACGTTCGCGGGCACTTCCACGAGCGGACGGTTCAGGCGTGTGAAGTCATACAGCGCCACCGCATCCTTGACGTGCGTGATCGGCACCAGCTCAGCCAGCACCCATGTGAGGGCGAGGCCAACAACGCACAGGGCCGCAACGAGCAGCGCAGATCCAGCGCCAGATCGATCGACGATGCGGGTGGTGGGAATCGCAGACATCTCATCCAAGGGTAGGCCGCCACGAGTAGGGCGGCGGCGCTTACCTCAGCGGAGCATTGGCTCAAGCACCACGCCGACGAGCACCCCAGCCGTGCGAGCGATCGCTTCGAGGCGACCTTGGGCGGCGATCGACACTCCTGGGACGCTCGCAAGGTCCTTAGCCTTTGCCTTTGGACGAGCGCGTTGCGCATGGACGGCGTGGATACGAGCGACATGAGTCGTGTGTGACCCAGTAGAGGCGACGTGGAGATGGGCGCCGACACTCGGCGCCACAGCATGGCGCGCTATAGGCCGCCGGGGTACGGGGCCAATCGGGAACGGCTTACCTGCGAGCGCAATCAGCGCTTGGGCGGTAACCCACACCGGGGTTTGGGCGCTAGTGCGGGAGTAGCGCACACTGCCGTCGGGGGCCACAAGGCTCTCGATGTAGGCAAGCGGAGAGCGGCTGCCGCCGCGTGTGACGGCATTCACATCCTGGTCGGCGGCGATCAGTCCCTGCACCGCCCAAGCGGTCGATTGGGCGTTGGAGGCTCCACCAGCCTGCTGCGCATAGCCCCCGTCCGGATCTTGTGCGTGGCGCAGAAACGCCACCGCGCGGCGCGCAGCGGGACTCCCCTGTCCCTCTGCATCGATCACACCTTGTAGCGCGGCGGCAGTGTCGTCGACGTCCTCGCTCGCCCCACGGGTGGCGAAGCTGAAGCCCCCATCGGGGCTCTGCTGGTCCACCAGCCAACGGCCGGCGGCACGCACGACCGGGTCGCTCACCGATCGACCGGCGGCACGCAGAGCAAAGATGGCAAACGTGGTGGTGTTTACGAGCTGCCCGAACGAGCCATCGCTCGCTCGTTCGCTCATCAGCTTGCCAAGCGGGTCGCCACCTGGAAGCAGGTGAACGGAGGCGCCGCTTGCATGTAGCGCAAGGATCGTGCGCTCCTCGTCGCCGGCGCCTTCAAGCGTGGAGGCCTCGGTGCGGATCGAGTCGAGCACGGAGTGGCCAGCGCGCGTAACGCTGAGCGGACCCCGACCGGCGGCCGCCAGGCCCATCGCCACCCAGGCTGAGTACAGCTCGCTGCTGCGCTCCTCGCGCGCACCGCCAAAGCCGCCGTCACGGTTCTGGGCATGTACGAGGTAGGAGACCTCGGGAGAGATATCGACGTGCTTGACGCTCGCCCGCGCAGAGGGCGACTCGACTCGACGCCTAGCGACGGTGCGCACCGGTCCCCGAGCCGAGGCATGAGCGCTCATTGCGCGGGCCGGTTGGGCCGGGGAGATCGTTGCGCAGGCTCCCGCCACGGCAAGCAGCAGGAGCGCTAGCGGAGCCGTGCTCACGGCCTCCCAGTGGACGTCCATGCGGGCGCGCATGCGCCCCAGCAAGCGCGCGAGCTCGGGACCAAACGCAAGCCCGAACAGGAAGCTCGCGATGACGTCGGTCACGTCGAATGGCAGCGCCACGCTCGCGGTCGCTACCAGCGCAGCGGGCGTGTGACTCGCGCCAATCGTCCACGTGTACACGTTCATGATCTCCTTTGCACCAAGCGCGCTCACCCCACAGGCAAGCGCGATCCCGAAACGTCCCATGCGCCGCCGGGTGAGCCGACCGAGCCCGGCGCCGGCCAGGCCGACGAGGCCCCAAGCGGCCATCTGCCATGGCGTGTAGGGCCCTTGGCCCAGCACGATGTTCGAGGCGAGCATCCCGATGGCGCCTACCGCGAAGCCAGGCAGCGGTCCGAGCGCGTAGCCGACCACGAACGTCATTGCCGTGATGGGCTTGACGTCGGGCAGCGCCACGAACGCATCGCGCCCGAGCGCGGCTACCGCAGCCAGGGTCCCCACCACGGCGGTTAGCCGGGCTGAGGGACGCGAGCGCTCATACGCCAGCCATCCGGCGAGCAGCACCCCGAACACGATCGCAAACGTGGCGAGTGGCCAGCTCACGGGTGGGTCTCTTGCGTCGCGGAGAACAGCGCCGGGGGCTCTGCAGGTACGGCGAGATCGCGCAGCAGCCGCGCTCCTGTATCGGGCTCGAGCGCCCCGCCGACCCCGCCAAGGATGCGGGCGGTTTCGGTGGAGAAGTACCAGCCGCCCGCAAGCAGCTCGGCGGCGGGCCCATCGGCGATCACACGCCCGTCGGCGAGCAACACTGCGCGATCTGCGCAGGCAGCGGCGAACTCCGGGTCGTGGGTGGCCACGATCACCGCTTGCCCTTGACGCGCACGACGGTGGAGCTCTGCCGCCAGCTCGGCTTTTGCCTCGCGATCCATGCCGCGTGTGGGCTCATCAAGCGCGAGCACGGCGGGCGCATCGCTGCCTGCGGTGACGATCGCCAAAGCCAAACGCTGGCGCTCGCCACCGGAGAGGTCGCGTGGATTGCGCTCGGCAAGCTCAGCCAAGCCGGCGGCCCGCAGCGCCTCCTGGGGCAGCTCCTCGCCCACGCGCTCACGCAGGAAGTAGTCGTTTGGGTTCTGCAGCAACAGCGCAACCCTGCCGGTGCTCTCTATGCGCCCGCGCGTCGGAGTCAGCAGACCGGCGGCGTGGCGCAACAGGGTGGACTTGCCGGCGCCGTTGCGTCCCATCAAGGCGAGGGTCTCACCGGCCTCGACCATCAGGTCCACGCCGCGCAAGATCGCCGGGCCGCGAGGAACCTCGAACCAAACCCCGCGAACCGCCAAGGGCACGCCAGCCCCTCCCCCCAAAAACCTCGACCCGACGCGAGCACGCATCCGAGCTTTCCCGCCGCGAGTGACCGTGGAGCGCCCATCCGATACGCCGCCAGCCAACTCTGGCGCATCCTTGCTCGCGTGCGGCAGAAGCCCTTCTGCACGCAGGGTGGCGCGCGCCTGCTTGACCCCCACGGGCGCTGGGGCGATGCCCGCTAGCGAGAACAGCTTCGCACCGGGCGTCTGTAGGGCGGGCGCCATGCGTTGCGCCCACCGCAGGAACTCCTCGGGGAGACCGTTGTAGGCGACGCGTCCCATGTGCATGGCGATCACGCGGTCGGCCGCCGATAGGCAGCGCTCGAGGCGATGCTCGCACAGCAAGATCGTGGTGTCCCACTCTTGGTTGAGGCGCCGCAAGAGACCGATCAGCTCATCGCCTGCAACCGGATCAAGCTGCGAGGTGGGCTCGTCGAGCAGCACCACGCGCGGGCGTCCCGCGAGCGCAGCGGCGAGCGCCACACGTTGTTGCTCGCCGCCGGAGAGCTCGTGCGTGGAGCGGTCGAGCAGGTGGTCGATGCCGAGCGCGAGCGCCACCTCCTCCACCCCACGCGCCACCATGGCGGCTGTGTGGCCACGACTCTCAAGCGCCAGGGAGACCTCGGCGCGCACCGAGCCCATCACGAGCTGCGTCTCGGGGTCCTGGAACAGCGCTCCTGTGAGCGCTCCGAGGTCCGCGGGAGGGTGCTCGCGCGTGTTGAGTCCCGCGACCGTCACCCGTCCGGCGAAGCTGCCGCCGTGGAAGTGCGGCACCAAACCACAGGCGGCGCGCAAAAGCGTCGACTTCCCGTGGCCGGAGAGGCCTGCGAGCACGCACAGCTCCCCGGGCTCGATCTCGAGTGTTACGTCCTCGAGCGCCGGCACCTCGGCGCCTGGATAGGTGTAGGTGACGTGTTCGAATACAACCGAGCTCACGGCTCTATGCCCCTGCGGTCCGCGAACGGAAACAGCACTATCACTGTGAGAACCGTGCCCAGCGCGAGCGCTTCTGGGATGCCCGCGGCGTGAACCTGTGGGTAGGCGCTGAACGCAACCATTCCGCCAAGCTTCATTGCAATGGTGAGCGCCACCAGCAAAGTGGCTGAGGTGGCGAACGCGAAGTCGTGTCGAGACCAGCGGATGGTGCGGCGCGGAGCGCGTCTCGCGCCGGCGAAGCCGCGCAGCTCGAGCGTTGCAGCCATATCCATCGCTCGGTCAAGCGAGGAGCCGACGATGGCGCTCAGCAACCTGATGCGATCTCTTGCGTCGCCTCGGTTAGCTGTCGGACGCGTGCGCTGCGCCTCCGCCAGACGCTGAGCGTCGCCGGCGAGCACCGGGATCATGCGCGTGGCAAGCGATGCTGTGAGGGCTGAGCGGAACGACATGCGCCGCACCACCCGCAACAGCTCATCCGGGTCCACCGCGAGGCTCGCAAGCGTGGTGGCGAGCATGATGATGGCGATCTTCAAGGCGATCAAAGCTCCGTACACGAGCGCCTCCACCGTCAGGTTGCCCTGGCCGAACGGGCCGAGGTCGCCGAGCCGCAGGAACACGGTCAGGCCATCGCGCGACACGAGCACGTTCACCACCACGATCGGGATGGCTACGATTGCCGCGGTACGCAGCGAGCGCACAAGCTGGTGTCCAACGCCCGCGCATGCGCCTGCGAGCACGATGGCAATGGTCAACATGGCCAGCACCAGCGGATGGTTGCTTGAGAGCGCAGCCACGATCAGCGCAATCGTCCATGCTGCCCCAACCGTCGCCCGTGTGGCATGCAGGGGGCTGGCCAGGCGCCGGTAGATGAGCGTGGCCCGCATCGCTGTGACTAGCTCCAGCCGCTCATGGTGCGGCCGTGGGCAGGGGCCGCGGGACGCCGGAGGGTTCCAGCGCGAGCGCGAAGTGGTTGTGAAGCGTTGCTTGGCCGAATGCGTGGGCAGCAAGGCTCACGCCCGCGGCATCGGTGCCGGTGACCACCCAGATGGGCGCTTCTTCGGCATAGCGGGTGGCAGCCACGAGCCCAGCGCCCGCCGCGAGCGTGCGCGTGGCGTGCCCGTGTGCGTCGAGCAGCGTGAGCGTTTGTCCACTTCCGGCGAAACGCGCATACACGCCACTCGCACGTGGTCCTTGCTCGATGGCCTCTGTGGCGGGTGTTCCTCGCACCGCCGGCCATGGCCCCACCAGCACCCGCAACGTGCTCGGCTCGTCTCCCGGCCCGATCGCGGCGATTGCGGCGGGAACACCGGCTGCGCGTAGGCGTGCAACCACCGTTTCACACGGTTCACCAGTCAGTTCGACGCATTCCACGCGTACCGGCAGCCGCTTGCCTCCGGCGCCGTGCAGGAACGGCTCTGGGAATGAGCCCACCACCGCCGGGATATCGTCAGCCTGGCTCCAGTCGTGCAGGTCCCACCAGATGTGATCTCCCGGATGCACGCTGGTGTCCGCCGCGCCCTTGGATGCCTCAACGCCGTTGACGTAATAGAACCAATCCACCGGATCACCAGCCAAAGTCCCTCCGGTATGGCTGTCGATGCTTTGCACGAATCCGCCGCCGTAGCGAGTCTTGACCTTGTGGTTGCGCATCAAGAGGCTCATCACAGTCTCCTGGCCCCGCACCCGGGGAGGTCCCTGAGAACCAATTCCGCTGGCGCCGAAGCCCTGGGTGACGGTGAGGTGGATGGCGCTCGGCGTGCTACCGGCACCGAGACCGCAGCTTGCAAGCATCAAGGCGAGCAGACCGAAGACTCCAAGCAGACGCCGGCCAGGCGGGCGCCCGCGGCGCCCGCCTCCCGACAGAGACCGAGTTGGCCTCCTACTTGACATAGAAGGAGATGTGACTGACGCCAGCGATCAGCTTGGTGGGATGTCCCGCGGAGTCGATTGCCTCGATGTCATAGACATAGTGGCCTGCAGGCAACGGCGCGGGGAGCAAATAGCTGAACGACTCGCTGCTGCCAACCGAGAAGAACCGCTTGACACCGCAACGGGCGTGCATGAACGTCTCGCTGGCGCCGCTGAACGTCAGGCATCGCCTGCCCTTGCGACGCTGGAGACTGATGCGCACCTCACGCAGTGTGCCGTTGGCGGACACGTGCACGAGGCCCCGCAGGATGCGTGGCGCATGGCGGCGCGAATAGCGGCGACCGTTTATGACCCCGCCGGCCGTTGCAATATCCAGGGGCACAGGCTGCTTGATGAACGGGCCGATTTTGAGGACACCAGGAATCGTGGTCCCGCAGGTCCCGTCGGCGCCGTTGTGGACACACACAGCGAGGCCATTTGAGCGGACCGATTCCGCTTGGGTGGACTTCAGCTTCACAGTGCCGGCATGGGCGAGAGTGATCGTCGCGTTGCCTTCAGCATTGGTGAGCGGGCTGCCGGGGATCGTTGTAGTGACGCCTGCGACGTCTTCGCCGATCGCCGCGCCCGCGATCGGAGCGCCCGTCTGCCCATCGACGACATGGACCGTGGTTGGAGCCCCAGCATTCGCGCTGGAGGGCCCACTGATGCTTAGAAGATGTGACAGGTTGAAGTAGTTGTAAGCCCACAGCACTTCGTTGCCTGGCGCCAGCGCGATCTGACAGCCACCGACCGGCGCCGTTGTGTCGTTGACGGCGTAGCCCCATGATGCGAAAGGCGCTTCTGTCAGTTCGACGTCGGAGCCCACCTGGGTGACGAAGAAGTCGCCGGGGTTTTCATTGCCTCCGACGCCCGAGCCGAACCATTTGGCGTCGAATTCGAGGCCGCTGGCAAGCGCGGCGTCTCGCAGGGCGGTGGTGGGTGTGCCAGATGCGTTTCCTCCGTTTGCGAATTCTCCTCCGCTCGCCCCATTCTCGGCATAGTCACAGGGATGTGGGCCAACGCTTGAGTGCGTTTCAAAGGTCGCTCCTTCGGTGCTGATGGGCCCTTCAAAGAGCGTCTTGGAAGAACCCTCGACACGAAGGCTCACAGTGATAGGCGTCGCCTGTGCGCCTGTAGTGGCAAGTAGAGCAATGAACAGAGCGGCGCAGAGCGCCAGCGGCATACGAGCAGATACATGCATAGAGCCAACCCCTTTCCACGAGGGCTTGTGGGCTTGTGGTCGGAGGCAGGTCTCCTGGCTCCCGGGCCCACCCTCCGCGCCTTCCCGATCCGCCGAAGGGCAGATCAGTGGCTGCGCGCCGTGGCGCGCTGCGGTTGGCATCCCCGGTCACAGTGGCGGGTCCGCGTCGGATTCTCACCGACTTCCCTTGGCCACCGACCATATGAACGTAGACATCCTACTGCCGCGTGCCCACGTGGCGCCTTAGGCCCTCTTTTAGGGGGGATGGCCTTCGCCCTTCGGGCTACGGCTATGGCGTTCTCGCGGTGTGCCTGCGCTCAGCGATGGAGTGTGGCGAGGTCTGCATCGAGACTCGCGAGCGTGGCGTGAGCGCGCTCGTCGAGCACCAAGCGCTCAGCGATCAGTCGACGGGCGTGATCGAGGTCATCTGAGCGCCCGAACGCGAGCGCAGCCACAACTCGCCCGTCCTTCAGATACCAAGTGGTGAACTTGCCATCGTCGTAGGAGCCGCGCACGATCTCCTCGTCCCACTCGTATGCCGGCCCGACGTACTCGAGCTCGCCCCAGTCGCCGAGCACCGAGTAGAAGTAGGGCACGACCTCGTGGGGTACGTTCCCGCCGAGCATGTTCAGGGCGGCGGTCTTACCGTGGTTGAAGGCGACGTCCCAATGCTCGATGCGCACATGACCGTCGTGCAGCGGCGAGTCGTACTCGGCGATGTCACCGGCCGCGAACACTCCCGGAGCCGAGGTCTCAAGACGCGAGGAGCACAGCACTCCCCCGCGCTCGCCGATCTGCAGGCCCGCGCGCTTGGCCAAGGCGATGTCGGGCGTTACGCCGGCGCCGACGACTACGGCTTCGGCAGGTAGCTCAAGACCGTTGGTGGTCACGACCTTGCCGACACGCCCGCCTGCCTGCGTGTGCCCTTTAGGGTGCGCCCCAGAGGTTGTGTCCGGCCGGGTATCCACCTCGAAGCGCTCGAGCCCGTCAAGACCGTGCACGACGATGCCATGCGATTCGAGCAAGCTCTGGAAGAAGCGGCCCGCTTGCGCCCCGAAGCCCCGTTCAAGGGTTGCCTGCTCCTGCATCACGATGGTGGCCTTCTTGCCCATGAGGGTCAGCGAGGCTGCCACCTCGCAGCCGATGTAGGAGCCGCCGATCAGCACGACGCTCTCCGCATCCGCCACACCCTCGCGGATGGTGTCGGCGTTGCCGAGCGTGCGCAGGTAGTGGATCTGCTCGAGCTCGCAGCCGGGCACGTTCAGGCGGCGCACATTGGCGCCAGTGGCGATCAGCGCCTTGCCGAAGCGAACCTCCTCTTTGCTCGAGAGCTTGGCTGTACGCGCGTCAATGTCGAGCGCCGTCACACTCGTGCGCGTAAGTAGCTCGACTTTCTGCTCCTCCCACCACTCCTTGGGGCGGAACAGTGGCTCCTCGCGGCTCTCCTCCCCGCGCAGGTAGCCCTTCGAGCACTCTGGACGGTTATATGGCGGGTCGGGCTCGCGTCCGACGAGCACGATCTCGCCCTCCGCGCCTGACTCGCGCAGCCAGCGTGCGCAGTTAGCGGATGCGAGACCTCCGCCAATCAGCAGGAACTCGACCTCGCGCGTGCTCATGCTCGCCACCTTACAACCCCGGGGGATGTCTCACCGACCAATGCGCCCATGTGGGAATGTGCTCGAGGATGCGCCAGCGCGGCCCGTCTTCGTCGCGATTGGGCCCCACGTCGGTGCCGTTGTGGCTTGTGTCCAAGCGCAGTCCAGCTATTACGATGAACACGTGATCGGTGGGGGCGGTGGTTGCATAGATCGTCACCCACCTGCCCGGCCCGGGGTCTCCCCAATCGACGTAGTCTTGGGCGAGCGGATTGTTGCGCAAGATCTCAGCGATGGGGCGCACTCCGGAGCGGTAGAGCACGTAGTTGACAGTGCTGGAGCAATCCTCGCTGTCCGCCCCCCGCGGATCGGGGTGTCCGGTGGCGCCATAGGGCAGTTCCTGTAGCTCATTGCCGGCGATCACCATCGCCTGCACTACCGGCGGCGCCTCGGCGGGCACGAGTGCGATGTGACCGTCCGTCGGTGAGAGCACCGCCTGTGTCTCTCCAGTGAGCTCAACAGATCCAAAACCCGGCCAGTCAGCCGTAGTGTCCACTTCCGTGGCGCTTCCTGCACTCGCTCGGGCGACGCCACGATAGAGCGAGGCCCAGTGCTCCACCTCGTTGACGTACCACCCGGCGTGGTTGTAGGCAAATATCGCCTTGCGGTAATTACTCGGGGCGCCGGAGGCGTGCAAATAATTGGCCATCGCGAAGATAGCGTCGGCTGGACTCCAGCGGTCGATCCGACCGTCCCCGTCACCGTCTACCCCATACTGGCTCCAGGTCGACGCCAGGAACTGCGCCGGGCCGCCAGCGCCGGCTGAGTTGACGGCGCCCTCCTTCGTGCACGACGGGTCAGGGTCTCCTCCGTGGTCACACTCAACCTTGCCGATTCCTGCAAGTATCGACCAGTCAAGGCCGTAGCGCCCAGCCGCCTGCTCGTAAAGACTCAAGTACTGCGCTGGAATTTCACGCTCAGCGCGCGAGGACGCTCCATAGCCGCCACTACTACTGTCGGGTGGCGCCGCCGCAAGCCTGGCCAGCGCAGCTACAAGCATCAACGAGAACATGCACATGGCGCCAACCAAGACGATCGATGCACCCGCCAGCTTGCCCAGCCGATTCCTCGAGACGGGTGGTTGCGCGAACGCTCCTGTGCTCACTGTGGTGGCTCAAATCCAAGCTGACGCTTGCGACGTTGCGCAACTGCGCGCGCGTCTTCCATGACGGTCGATCTCTGCTCGCGTATGCCCTGCTGGTTGCGTGTTTGTAGAGCAAGTGCTTGCGGGTCAGAGACGGAGCGCCTAGAGGACTGTCCAGGCGAAACCTTCCGACTTGCGCCACCTCCCTTTCCGACCCGCTGATCGGCCTCCTCGGCGCTCTCGGTTCGCGCGATGTGCCCGAGCGACGGAGCGCTCACATAGGCGGCCTTCCTTGCGGCCAACCCGAACTGCGTGTGCAACCCACCCACCTGGCTTGCCTCGTGTTGAGCTCCCTTGTTGCTTTCCCCAGTGGTGTACCGGTTGTCTCGCAAGCTCTGTTCATGCCCTAGCTCAGCTTTGATCCGCTGCTCGCGAACGGCAAGCTTTGCGGCACGTCGGCGGTCACCGAGTGTGAGCGCCGCCTCGCGCGCAACTCGCACCCGCTCGAGCTGAGCTCGCTTGGCGATGATGCCGTCGTGCGGGCCTAGTCTCTCTGGCGTGCGCTCCACGAGCGTGTGCTTCGGTTTAGACGCGCTCTGTTCAGCGGCTGGTTTGCTTTTGCTGTTGGGACCTCGGCGGTCGCGCTTGCTCAATTGCTCGGTGACGGGAGGCGGCGGGAGGACCTTGCTCTTCGCCCATTGCACCGGGTGGCGCATCTCACGCTGCGTCTGCAGCGCGCTCTCAACTCGCCGACCGATCGACTGGTGGTCCCGTGCACGGGACTCGCGGCCCCGACTTTGGATGAGAGTCTGTGCCTGATGGCGCTTGAGGAACACTGCCCACCAGAAGGCCGATATCAATAGCCACTCTGTCCACCAGCCGAGCGCCTGTAGTGACATGAGAATGCGCTGCATAGTCAGTAGCGCACCAAGCAGAAACGAGAAGAGCAGCTTTGAGGTGACCGCCCCCAGCAACCGCGTTAGCCACCCCACAAAGACCGCACGACCCCCATCGCCAAGCGCCGGCGCCAGCACTGCGAACGGAGCCAGCAACAGCATGAACAGGCTCATGACTGCAGCGGCAAGCAGATGCAAGGTGACTAGCCCGAACAGCATCACCATCCCGAGCACCCCAACCGCGATCAGCACAACTCCGATCATGCGCGGAAAGGTTCCGCTGTCAGAGCGGAATTCGGCCTGCGCCGCAGTCGAGCCAGTGCATTTGGTGTCGTCGTCGGCCTGGCACAGAATGTGCAACAGCGACTTCGCTTCTTTGACGGAGTTACGTTCTGCTCGGTTGGCTGGGAAGGCGAGGAACAGCTCGCCATTCGTGTCTGCCTCGCGTAGCAACTCGACGGTGTGCTCGTTGGCTAGCGCTGGCACGCTCTCTGAGCGGATGCAGGACTGCTGCAGAGCTGGCCGGCAGCCGAGCTTCGCTTGCTGCCCGGCAGCAATGCTCAAGGCCGCCTTCTGCAAACCCGGATCAAGCAGAGCCGAATCGCTGCACCAACGCACGTTGCCGAACTCCAGATAGCACCACGGCATTTCGATCGTGCCTGCAAACAGTGCGCGCATACTGTCGCCGAGCGTTCGCTGGGCGTTTGCAGGACTCCCGTGAGCGATGGCGCCGAGCGTCCCAAAGCTCGCCTGGTTGGCCCACTGCCCGATGACTCCGACTGTCCCGAGCGGATCGGCGATCACCCACAGTCCAAGCGCCGTCATCGCGATCGTGGTGAGCGCCTGGCCGAGCGTGTCGGCCACACGGCGACGAATGAGCCCGTTGTAGAGCGCAAGCACCGATGACGCCGCGAGCACGAGCGGAAACCAGGGCTCAGTAAAGCTGGCCTGTGCCCCTTGCAATGAGCCGGCGAGCGCACTCATGGTCGAGCCGCCCAGCAGTTCGAGTGTGTAGCACCACTCGAGCATCACTATAAGCGCATGCACAACCCATACGAGCACGGTCCACAGCGGCGTGATGAACACGTCCTGAATCACCGACAACAGGCCGCCTTTGCTGAGGCCGAATGGACCAACGTCGATGTTCACATCGAGCCCGTAGTTGCCAGTCGGTGATGGCGCTCCTACGAAGCTCGAAGTTTCACAATTGCTCTGCGCCGCACTCGATAGCTCACCGCTCATCGAGCTTTTGCACAACGGACTCGACAGGCCGTTTTCGACGAGCGGGTCACCTGAGCCCGCGGGCACACCCGCGGTGCTTTCAGCTTCCCCTTGTGGCGCGAGCGTGCTCAGCGGCGGTCCGTTGGGGGCACGTTTGGTGACGGTGTGAAGCGTGCCGCGCGACGGGGGAGCCGCGCAGACCGAGCCGGGCAGCACAAGCAATAGGGCAAACGTCACACTCAGCGCCGCCGCATGCACAACCCTCACTGAGCTTCCACCTGCGGAGTTGTGGAGAAGGCGCGCAGCAACGAAGGCGCAACCACCTCAACCTGGATTGCCTCAACTCGCCCGCTGTGATCGCGCAGAAGGCAACGACCGGCCTCCATGTCGAGCAGCCGCTCACGCGCGTGCCTGTCCTCCGGGTCGAGCCCGAGCAACGTGAGCGCCCGTGCAGCCTCCGCCTCCGAGCGCATCCCGAACACGAACGTTGCGCCGAGTAGGTTCTCTAGCGACTCGCGCTCGCCTATGAGCGCGTCGGTGACGAGCTGTGTGCTCACGATCGGCACCGCCAGCTCGGAGCGTCCCATGCGCTGCAGAGAAGCGAGCAGCGTGCGTCCGACAGGATCGCCCAGGAGCCGCCATCCCTCGTCGAATGAGAACAGCTTCAAACGGTCACGCTCGCGCGACATCAGGTGCATGGCGAACATCGCGATCAGGCGCACGATCTGCACGCCGACGCGCTCAGCCTGTGTGTACTCCGAGCGAGGTGTGCCGGGCTCAGGTCCGGGTAGATCGCGGATCGGTATGTAGGTGACCTGTTGGCGACCGACCGGCGCAAGCTTCATGTCGGGGTCTGCGAAGCCGAGCTGTGTGAGCCCGGAGCGCGCATACACCGCGAGCGCGTCGCCGACCTGAGTCTCTGCGTCCTGTCCGTCGCAGAGTGCGCGCACAACCTCCATGCAGGTTGGCTCACTTGCTCGCCGCAGCACGGCGTCAACGGCGGCTACAACCGCCGTCTCCCAGGAGGCGTCAGCTCGACTCGGGAGCAGATCGCGTAGGAACGAGACGGCAGCGTCCTGGCGCAAGTGCTCGGGCGCGATCCGCAACGGATCGAGCATGCCCCGCAGCGCCGGGTCAGGGCGCAGCGCGATTGTCTCCGCGTGTGGCGCAACCTCATCGAGCAGGTGAAAGCGGTGGTCGCCCTTTGGATCGCAGTCGATCACGCGCGCGCCCTGCAGGAAGCCCTCGTACTTGAGCTTCTGTGCAAGCGTTGTCTTTCCCGAGCCGAGCGCGCCAACGCTCAGGATCGCCGTGTTGCGATCGCGCTCAGAGCCCTCGCGCAGGTTGAAGCGCACCGGCTGACGCGAGCCGGAGAGCGTATGCCCGAGATAGAAGCCCCGACGCGAGCCAGCGGTATGAGTTGCCGTTGGCATCATCGCTGCCACCTGCTCGGTTGTGAGGGTGTCGTCGTAGCCGGCGACCCGCGTTCGCTGCGCAGGAAGCTGCTGGATGAACAGAGCCAGCTGATCGCCGAGCGGACGGTGCAGGCGAATCTCACCATATGCTCGCCTGCACGTCTCCACGCGCTCTGAGAGCAGCTGCTCGTTCTCGGCTCCAACCGCTACGGCAAGCGTCGCGCGTAGCAACGGCGGACGGCTCGATGCCTGCAGATAGGCAAGCAGATCGCGCGCCTCCTGCGTGCGCTGGTAGCCGAGGTCAGAGACGCCCTGATCTCCATCGGACTCCGCTCGCACGATCTGGTCGGCGTCTTGGACGCGCCTGCGCGCGATTCGCAGCGCAAGCTCGTTTGGCAGAAAGCGTGCGTTCAAGGAGAGGTCAACGGAAAACGGCAGGCTCTCGACGGCCGCGAACATCAACTCGACGCGCGCTCCCGGAAAAGTGGCCCGCTCGGGCAGAGCGCCGAGCACCAGTTGCGCCTGCCAGCTGACGCCAAGCTCAGACTCAACGCGCAGCGAGCGGCCGCGGTGCTCGACATATCCGTCCATCCAACGCACCACGTCGCCCTCGAGTGGCGCGAGCAAAGCCTCCCCATTACGTTCGAAGGCGAGCGCGCGCGGCTCATGCAGGCCATCGACCTCCGGCTCTCCCAGCCCACGACAGAATGCTCTGCGCACAAGCCACTGCAACTCGACACCGCGCGCTGGGCGCGCGTTCAAGAAGTCCCCAAGGCGGGCGTGAACCTGGTCGGCTCGCATGCGTGCTCGCTCGAGCTCGGAGGACTTCAGCAGACGCCTGTTGTGCACAGAAAGCGCGCGCTTGATGGAACGTAGCCACTCGCGCGGATGCTGCTCGGCAGCCTGTGAGACATAGGAAGCCACGTCACGCTCGGGCTCGCGCAAGCTGACGAGAAGGAAAACCGCAGGCTGCGAGGCGCCGACATCATGCAAATGCTCGGCGTGCTCTTGCGCATAGCGACGGTTTGCTCCCTTATGCCGCCCTGATGCGCCTCGCTCCAGCTCCTGCAGGTAGCCCTCGAGATCCCACCGTCGCCCGACCCGCAGGATCTGCACATCGGCTTGTAGCGCTTCAAGCGCACTCATCAGCGTGAGTAGCCGCGCACGCTTTGCGTCTTGTGACAGCCACTCGTATGAGGAGCAAGGAATGAAGAATGCAGCCCAAACGTCGTCAAGCGTTGCGCCAAAAACGAGATTCCCGTACACGAAGGAGATCGGCGTCCTCACCGTCTCACCTCGAGGTGGACGCCATTTGTAAGTGCGATCACCTGGCCACGCGCCGGGCGTGGCTTCCCCGGCAGCTCTGCGAGCGTCATACTCGGACGTCGTGCCAGCCGCCTGAATGGTCCAAGCGACCATGCGCTGCGAACGTGCGCGGTGCTGACGAGCACTGCCCCTGGCCCCGTGTAGCGCAGGCGGCGCAAACGCGAGTCCGATCCGTCTGCCAGCACGACGAGCTCGTCGAGGCGCCAGCGTCGGTCAGTGGCCACGCGCTGTCTGACTCCGGCTAGCTCGCGCGGCCCGAGCCCATAGCGAAGCAACGCGAGCGCAGCGAGATGAAACGGGCGGCCCTCGACCTTGATCAGAGTGAACAGTGCCGCAGTTGCGCCGGGTAGGGCAACGTCGCGCACATACCACGGCAGCATCCGCATGAGCGCTGCAATCAACGGCAGTGCGCCGGCGAGCAGTGTCGCCGCAAGGATCACTATGAAATAGACGATTCCCCGCAGCGGCACACCACCAGGGTTAAGCCTCAGTCGATCGATGCGGTAGATACGCCGCTCGAGGTCGAACACGCTCCTGTATGACCTAATCTCCGTCATTGCCAACCCGCGGTCTGAGTTTCTGTTGCACCGCTCTGTCAGGAGGCTCCGAAGAGAGAGTTGACGGTGTCATGCAAGACATTCACTCCTGCCGGTGTGGCGAGCAATATCGCGACGAGGCCGATCGCGAATATGCCTGCAGCCTCCTTGAAGTCACGTCGGAAGGCGAGCACGATCGAGGCGATCGCAAATCCTAGGGCGATCAGGCTCATAGCTACCTTGCGCCCGGTTTCGCCGGCCTTCATCGCAGCCGACTCGAGCGAGCCTGACCCTTCCGCCGATTCAGTGACTGCTGCGGGATTCAGCGCTCCAATGGCAGCCGCTGACGCAGGCGCCACTGCAGGAGTTGCAAGCGCCAACAGTGTGAGAGTGAGTGTCAGCGAGACTTGTGCGACCGATCGTGTGCGGAATCTGTGCATCTTGGTCTCCTTTATGTGGTTGATCGGATGGGTGCATCCGTTGTTTGGCGCTTTCGCGTCGATCGAGATGTGCGCCTATGTGTCGGGGTTGGTCTGAATTGCCGAGACCTCCCAACGGCCGTCCGCGGACATAACGTCCAGTTCGTAGGCGAGCGTGTATTGAGCTCCGCGAGCATCGCCGGCCCGCACCACAGCCAGCACGGAGCGACCTGTGATGGACCAGTCAAGGGTCTCGAGTGACTGCAGCGTGAGCGTCATCCCTGGGAGCGAGATGTGCGCGCCCATCACAAGATCGGCAGCGAGCTCCGATTCGGCGCGCCCCAAGTAGTTGCGCAAAGCACGCCTCACCATTGTTCTCAAGGACGAGTCATCAACTTCGCGCAAGTGCGCCGGCGCCATTGCCATTGTCGCTGCGGGCGCGCCGATAAACGCCGGATAGCCAGCCAGCGCCAGCCTGCCTTCTCCCTCTCGTATGACGCCAACGCTCAGATAGAGAAGGCCGTCCGTATCGGTTTGGACAGCGACGGTGTATACGCGCTCGCCTGCAGCAGCGCTGCGCGCCTGCACAACCTGCGTCCATTGCACTTGCTGCGCTCCGCTTTCAGGTGGCTGCAGGCCCACCTCCGCTTCCATCGACGAGCCTAGGAAAGGGGCTAGCGCCTGCCTGTGTGCTTCTGGATGGCGTGAGTCCCACGTGAGATAGCGCCTGGCAAACAGCGACGCGAAGCCTTCGGCCGCACGATCGACCACCACTTGGCTCGGCGTCAACACGCGCGCTGTCACCGGCCGAGGCGGAGCGACCGCAAAACGCACGCTTGCAAGCACGCCCGCAGTTGCCAATCCCTGAAGTAGGTAGCGCGGCAACTCGCGTGTGAGACGTATACGCCACATCGGCCTTGCCGTAACGGTGACCCTTACGTTTGAGCTGGCACCGGACATTTCGGTCAACGCTCGAAGTTGAACTCTTCGTCGGTGGCCGACGCTGTGTCAGATTCGGAGAGCTCAGAAGCAGAGGGCCAAAGCTCTCTGGTCTCCGCCAACGCTGCGCTTGGCGCCGAATTGATTGGGCTCCCGGCGCGCAACCGTGGACGGAAGGGCTGGTGCGCCGGAGCGCTCTGCGGCGCCAACTTGCGCCGACTAGAGCCGGCCTCTGTGGGCATACGGACTGCTGGGCTGGGGTCGGCGAGTGCGCCTGTGGACGGACGACGCGCAGCGGGCGCATCAGCGCTGTGTGCAAAGCCAGGCTGTGAGCCAACCGCTGGCCGATGCGAGGCATTCAAGGCCACCAGACCGAGTGCACCCACAGCGACGCCTACCAACAGACCAAGCCCGACGAGCCGTTGCGAGCGCCTGCCTTGTGCCCTCCCACGGAGGGACGAGCGCCGGGTCTCCTCCTCCACGTGTGCAGTGCTGTAGGCGTGCACCTCGCCCTCCGCGTGTGCGTAGCCCTCAGCATGGATCTCGCCTTCGGCGAGGTACTCATCCTCTCCGTAGACGCGATAGACCTCGCGCGGAGCCCTGTGCCAGAGCGTCACGAGTGTGGCCCTCTGCGGTCACCGTTGAGCACGCAGGCGACCGGGAGCAAGGATGGGGAGATGTCCAGCTCCCGGCCGCGAACGTGCGAATGGGAATCACCGGGCGATCGTCTTGACAACCGACCGTCGGCGTCCCAAGGGACGTGCCTATGTGGGGGGCAAGGAATGCTCATAGGTGTCCCTGCTCTCTAATCCGACCTAAGGCGATAGACGGGACAAACGAATTTGGTTGACTGGCAACAGGCTCTGGTAGGAGCTGATCGGTTGCGAGTAGCCGCTTCAGTCGTGTCCGGGCGCGCTGGGCAACCTTGCGGTACTTCTCGGGTGTCCAACCGTATGCCCTACAGAACTCAGCGCAACCCATGTCGTGCGTGAGCTGGTTTTTGAGCACGAGCCGCTGATCCTCGGATAGCTCAAGCGCCTTCTCGCTGATACGGCGTAGGTCATGGCGCAGCAATGCGAGGCGCTCGACATCAAGGCGTGCATCCGGGATATCCACTTCATGCTCGTGACAGTCGCCAAGAGGGAGCGAGCTCGCCATGGCAGCCTCGATCGGACTACGCCCACTCAGTGCACGGCGGCGGTCATGTATCCGCGACAGCAGCCGTTGCTCGAGAGCGTTGGCTATATGCGCGTGGCTTGAGAACGCCCCTGTTGTGGTGGAGCGCCTCAGCAGCTCCAGTGTCGCCTGGCTGTAACAGTCTTCGAGATCCTCGCGCGCAAGACGGTGGCGATGGGCTGAAAGCAACAGCTCGCGGCGCGAGCGTGCAACAAGCGCGAGCGCTTCAGCGGGGTCCAACGGGCCGAGTCGCCCAGGTTTGCCAACTCGCGTAGGGCGCGCATTAAGTCGTTTGGGGCTCTCTTGTCGGGTAGACACGTAAGCATGTCGGTGCAAGTGGCCCGCACACCCCCCTCCCAGTTCGCCCGCAATTGGCTACAGGCCGTGGACCGCTTTCAGCAGCGCAGCCGGCGGCTCGGCTTCGTAGTCGCGGTCATCAAGCGCTTCGACGAGGATCAGGGGAGCCAGATGGGCGCGCTGATCGCCTACTACGGGTTCTTCTCGCTGTTCCCGCTGCTGCTCGTGTTCGTCACGGTGCTCGGCTTTGTGCTCCAGGGCAATCCGAGTGCGCAGGAGAGCGTGCTGCACTCAACACTCAGCCAGTTCCCGATCATCGGCACCCAGCTCCAGAGCAACATCCATTCGCTGAAAGGCAGCGTCGTGGCGCTCGCTATCGGGCTTGTTGGCTCGCTGCTGGCGGGACTGGGAGTGACAGGCGCCACCCAGAACGCCTTCAACAAGGTCTGGCAGATCCCACATCGCCATCAGCTGGGCTTCCTCGCCTGGCGCCTGCGGGGGCTCGGGCTGCTCGCGCTGCTCGGTGTGCTCAGTATTCTCTCCACCGTCGTCGCCGGCTATGTGACTGCGCAAACTGCCGGTGCGGTGGCCCTGATGGGCGGTGTGCTGGCGGCGCTGGCGGCGAACCTGCTGCTGTTCTTCGTTGTCTTCAGGATGCTCACCGCCGAGGAGGTGGACACACGCGATCTGATCCCCGGCGTGATCCTTGCTGCGGTGCTATGGCAAATACTGCAGCACGTAGGCGGCTTCTATGTGGGTCATGTTGTGCGTCACGCAAAGGAGACATCGGGCCTGTTCGCGTTCGTGCTCGGCCTGCTCACCTGGCTGTATCTCGGTGGCCAAGTAACTGTGCTCGCGGCGGAGGCAAACGTTGTGCGAGCCCGGCGACTATGGCCATGCAGCCTGCTGGGCGACGTCCAGAGCACAGAGGAGAAGGCACTTGAAGACCCCTGATCCGTGGCTATACTAACTATATATTCGTAACCTTATATGGAGCGTATACCGATGGCTTCAACTCCCTCACCCCCTTCACAAGACCCCCAGGAGCAGCAGTCAAAGCCCGTCTTGCGGCTGATCCCGCTCGATGACACGGTCGTGTTCCCGAGCATGGGCATCACGCTTACCATCGACGTCGGCGACGACGAGCGTGTTGTGCTCGTTCCTCGCCACGAGAATGAGTTCCTCGAGGTCGGCACGATCGCCGAGGTGTCCGAGCAGTTGCGCCTGCCCGGCGGCGGTCACGCCGTCGCTCTGTCAGGCGAGCACCGTGCGCTGATCGGCGCTGCGCAAACCGGACCCGAAGGAGAGCTGCGCGTCGAGGTCGACGAGCGCCCCGACGATGTGCCGGTGGACAAGCGCACACGCGAGCTCGAGCGTGAATATCGAGCTGTGGTCGAGGAGATCCTCGAGTTGCGCGGCGATGACGGACGCATCGCAGCATTTCTACGCGCAATCATCGAGCCCGGTCCGCTTGCAGACTCCGCCGGCTACTCCCCCAACTTGACCTACGAGCAAAAGGTGGAGCTGTTGCGCACCCTTGGCGTGACCGACAGGCTGCAGCTCGCCGTCAAGCTGCAACGGGACAGTCTCGCCGAGCTGCAGGTACGCAAGCGCATCCGCGAGGACGTGCAGGAGGGCGCCGACAAGCAGCAGCGCGAGTACTTCCTGCGCAAGCAGATGGAGTCGATCCGCAAGGAGCTCGACGAGGACGAGGGCTCGATCGTCGAGGAGTACCGGACGAAGATCGAGGCCGCGGAGATGCCCGAGGCAGTGCACGAGCAGGCGCTGAAGGAGCTCGGTCGGCTAGAGCGGATGGGCGAGCAGACCGGCGAGTCGAGCATGATTCGCACCTACCTTGACTGGCTGATAGCCGTGCCGTGGAACAAGCGCTCGGAGGAGCATCTCGATCCAGTGGCGGCACGTAAGGTCCTCGACGATGATCATGAGGGGCTCGAAGATGTGAAGGACCGCATCACCGAGTACCTAGCAGTACGCAAGCTGCGCCAGGACCGCGGCATCGAGGCCGACCCCAAGTCGGGAGCGATCCTCACGCTGATCGGCCCCCCAGGCACCGGCAAGACCTCGATCGGCGAGTCGATAGCACGTGCAACTGGCCGTGAGTTCGTGCGCATGTCGCTCGGCGGCGTGCGTGACGAGGCTGAGATCCGCGGGCACCGACGCACCTATATCGGGGCGCTGCCGGGACGGCTCGTGCGGGCTTTGCGCGACGCAGGAACGATCAACCCCGTAATCCTGCTCGACGAGGTCGACAAGGTCGGCGCAGACTGGCGGGGAGACCCCTCGGCCGCACTGCTCGAGGTGCTCGATCCAGCTCAGAACCATTCGTTCCGCGATCACTATCTCGACGTGGAGCTCGACCTCAGCCAAGTCATGTTCATAGCAACCGCGAACGTCGCCGACACCATCCCCGGGCCACTGCTCGACCGCATGGAGGTGATCCGCTTCGACGGGTACACCAGCGAGGAGAAGCTGGCAATCGCCAAGGGCTACCTGTGGCCGCGCCAGCGTGACCGCAACGGCCTGCGCGAGGAGGAGGTGAGCGTCTCAGACGACGTGCTGCGGACGATCATCGCTGAGTACACGCGTGAGGCGGGCGTGCGCAACCTCGAGCGAGAGCTCGGAACAGTGCTGCGCAAGACGGCCACCCGGGTCGCCTCCGGTGAGGTAGAGCCACCTGTCGAAGTCGCCCTTGAGACCGTGCGTGACGCGCTCGGACGCCAGAAGTTCTTCCAGGAGTCGGCTGCGCGGACGGCCACACCGGGCGTGGCTACCGGTCTGGCTGTCACCGGCACCGGCGGAGATGTGCTGTTCGTAGAGGCGACGGCTATGAAGGCGGGCAGCTCCGGAGGCAACGGGCTCGTGCTTACCGGCCAGCTTGGCGATGTGATGAAGGAGTCGACGCGGATCGCCCTCTCCTACGTTCGAGGTCACGCGGAGGAGCTCGGGATTGAGGAGTCGGCGTTTGAGAACAGCGAGTTCCACGTCCATGTGCCCGCGGGCGCGATTCCAAAGGACGGTCCCAGTGCGGGCGTCACGATGGTCACTGCACTCGCCTCGCTGCTGTCGGAGCGTCCGGTAAAGCACACCGTCGGCATGACCGGCGAGGTTACGCTGCAAGGCCGTGTACTGCCGATCGGCGGACTCAAGCAGAAGGTGCTCGCCGCTCATGCGGCCGGCCTGACCGACGTGATCCTGCCGGAGCGCAACCGCGGCGACCTTGACGACATCCCCGAGGAGGTTCGCGAGCAAATGAGCTTCCACCCGGTGATGAGCGTCCAGGAAGTACTCGATCTCGCGCTCGAGCCCTCGCCAAAGGTCGCACAGGTCTCCTAGCCGGAGCGGTTCGATGTCACGCAGCGCACGCCGATGTCAGCCAGTGCCCTTGGAGGTCCGCCAGGCCGCGGACCTCCTCGAGCGGCGCTGGCAGCTGTCCATCATCTACGCCGCCCTGACTGGAGCCCTGCGTTTCAACGAATTCGCCGAGGCGGTGGGGGGCATATCGCCACGGATGCTCTCTGAGCGCCTGCGCGATCTGGAGGGAGCCGGGCTGATCGAGCGGACGGTGCTGCCAACGAGCCCACCCACCGTCGAGTACCGGCTGACGACACGCGGGCGACGGCTCGCACCGGTGATCGAGGCTATGCGGGCCTACGCAGAGAGCGTTGGTTGAGGCTCTCCACTGAGGGCTAGGTCGCCCTCGTGACAGCCAGCGGCGTCGAGCGCGGCTCCGACTAGCTGTCCACCCTCGCACTCCTCGGCGCGGACAGCACGGCGGGGGTTGCGCACCCCAATCGCTCCAACCAAGCCGCCGGCTGCGACGAGGAAAGCTGCGATCCCCAATCCCAGATGGAAGCTGTCAAGCGAAGCGTCGTTGGCGGCCACCGTGATTGCACTAGCCTGCGCTCGGGGAAGGCCAGCCGTGTCGGGGCGACCGAGTGGAAGCTTCTTGGCTTCATCGACAGCCGCTTTTGCGGGTGGCCCTAGCGGGCGGCCCGCCAAGTTGCTATCCAAGCCAGAGACGAACGATGCCGCAACCGCTGCACCCACCGCCGCCGTGCCCAGCAGACCTGCTACCCGCGCCACAGCATTGTTGACAGCCGAGGCGATGCCAGCCTGGTTCGTCTCCACACCCGCCAGCACTGCTGCTGTCAGCGGCGCGACCGTCATCGACAAACCGAGCGAGAAGACGAGGATGCCTGGCAATACATCGGTGAGGTAGTCCACATGCACCCCGATTCGCTGAAAGAGCAACAGTCCGCAAGCGGCCACCAGCGGTCCAGCGCCCATGAAGAAGCGTGGGCCAAAACGGTCAGCGAGCGCACCAAAACGCTTGGAGAACACGAACATCACAGCCGTCGCCGGCAGCGTCGCGAGACCGCTTTGGAGTGGGGTGTAGCCACCAATCTGTTGCAGAAAGATCGTCAGAAAGAAGAACAAGATCGATAGGCCCGCGTACATCGAGAACGTCTCGATGTTTCCGGCTGAGAAATTGCGTCGACGAAATAGTCGAAGCGGCAACATCGGATCACGCGCGCGAGACTCGTGCAGAACGAAGCACACAAGCAATATTGCGCCCCCAATCAATGGGCATATCACAGCTGGATCTGTCCAGCCAAGTCGAGGCTGCTCGATCAGCGCGAACACTGGCCCACCAAGACCCAGGGCACACAGGAATCCGCCCAGGAAATCAATCCTTCTAGTCGTCTCACGCCGAGGCTTCGTGCGTGGGATCACGGCCAGGATCAGCGTTATGCAAATTACTACGAGTGGCAGGTTGATCAGGAAGATCACTCGCCAGGATGAGATCTGGAGCAGCTCGCCTCCGGCAAGCGGCCCGAGCACCGTGGCAATTCCTCCCCAGGCAGTCCAGCTACCGATTGCCGGACCGCGCTCAGACTCCTTGAAAGTCATGACGATCACCGCCAGCGCGCTCGGTGTGAGCAGTGCACTGGCTACCCCTTGCAGCGCACGAGCCGCAATCAAAGCACCGATTGTGGGAGCCAACGCACAAAGCAGAGACGCAACCCCGAACCCTCCTACACCGAGTGCAAAGATCCGTCGCTCTCCATAGAGATCCCCCAATGAGCCACCCACCAAAATCAGCGAGCCAAGCGTCAACAGGTAGGCGTTTACAACCCATTGCTGGGCCGCCAACCCCCCGCCCAGGTCACGCTGGATAGTTGGCAAGGCGACGTTCACGACGGTGCTGTCGAGCAGTGCGATACCGGAGCCAAGGATGCACGCTAGGAGGGTCAATCGCTTCCGGGAGGCGGCGTCCCCCGGGAAGCGAGCTCGGAGAGAGGCCATAACAGGCACGGTAGCTCGCAAACGAGACTAATGTAGAGCCAGCCAGCGATGTAGATTCCCCTTGGGGGTGACTATATGGTCAAGACTAGGTCTCAGATGGCGGCGTCGGCGAGCGCCCAAGCAGCCTTGCCTTCACGCTCTGTCTTCACTACGGCTCCCGCCGAGAGGAGCTTGCGCAGATTGCCATTGATGCTCGGGCCGCTCATTGCCGTGACTACAGCTAGCTCGCCCACGGTGTGGGACCCGTGGTCCAGAGCGGCGAGGATCGCATCGCGCGCAGCCCCACGTGCGGCGCGCTCGGGCTTGGGCTTCGCAGATGAGCTTGGGGCCTTGGCCTTACGAGGCCCATCAACTGTGGCAGGAGACTTGGCGGACTCCTCCGCCTCCGGCCTATCGATTGCGGCTGTAGTGGCGTCCACTGCCACGCGTTCGATTGCACCAGCGGCTGAGCCGCGACGTCCCGGACGTGTCTGCGATCGCCGGGCCACGCGCTTGACAGGCGCGGTCGCGGCTACGGCGGTAGCCGAACCGCCGCCACCCCCTGTTGCGAGGAGTGCATCGACTGCCACGAGCAGTTGCTCATACTCGGCCAAGAGCGGATGCAGCTCGCTCAGGCGCTCGTCGATCTCGCAGCGGATGGTGCTCAACAAGTCGGGGGCCATGCTTGTCCTTCCGGGGTCAGGTTGTTTTCGAAGCCACATACTCGCAGCGACCAACATCGACTTGACGCTGATCTCCTCACAAATTGAGCGCAGAACCGAAGAGAGAGACGATGGCGCCACTCCCGACAGCCGTGACGATGCTGCGCTTCTGGCAGGCGATGCGGAGGACTTCGGTCGTTTCTGTGCTCAGCACGAGGACTATACGCTTGCCCCTGTTTCTGCGACGTCGCGCGAGCAGCAAACTTGCGGCCGCTCTCACGCCCGAGACGCTCGCGAGAGCACTCGTCGCGCGGCGCACATTGATTCCCCCGGGGAGAGCCTCGGGGTTGACTCACTGATATCGCCCGTCACGTCCTTGCCGACAGTGTTGAGCAGGGACGTGCTCAAGACGACGCGACGCTTCTCCTACAGGAGCGCCAGCTGCTCAGCTCACACAGCGAACGCCATCACAGCTCAGTCACCGAAACGCAGCGTGCGCAGCCTTCGCGCCTGCAGCCGACATCTCCATGAAATTGTATGTTCCCTCGGTGAGCAGCTCCGTCGCCGCACTGGTGGCGGCGCCGAGCGCCACGAACGCAAACGCACCGCCAACCGAGATCCGCTTGACCCCTAGCGCAGCCAGCTCACCTACCGACGGAAGGCCGTGACGTGCCAGTACGTTGACTGGGAGATCGACAGACGCGACCAGCTCCCGAATCTCCTCTGGTCGATCGAGCGCAGGCGCATAGAGCACGTCCGCGCCAGCCTCCTGGTAGGCCTGCAGACGCCTGATGGTGTCGCGCAAATCAGGTTTCCCGCGTAGATAGTTCTCCGCTCGTGCTGTGAGCACGAGGCGAACGGGCCCAGCGTGTGCGGCCTCCGCCGCGGCCGCGACACGCTCAGCAGCCTCCTCAGCATCGTATAGCCGCTGCTCAGCGCCACTCCAATCCTCGATGGAGCAGCCAGCGAGACCAACCTCGAGCGCGAGACGCACAGTCTCGGCGACACCTGTGGAGCTGTCCTCAAAGCCATCCTCGAAGTCGGCCGACACAGGCACATCCGTCGCCGCCACCAGTGCCGCGGCGTGGGTCACCGCCTCCTCGCGACTGACCGAGTAATCGAGACGACCGAGTGTCGCTGCGTAGCCGCTGCTCGTCGTCGCCAGCGCCTCAAAGCCGAGCGAGGTGAGTAGCTTCGCTGAGCCCACGTCCCAGGCGTTGGCCAGGAGCAACGGACGGTTTTGCCGGTGGAGCGCCAGAAAGCTGGCTGTCCTATCAGCGTGGTCGGGCATCTATGTCTCCTGACTAGCCATGGTTGACATCGGTTGCAGGACCGACGCGCTTATATGACGCAGTGTGGCGAGATCCCTTACAGGTGACAGTCCCGAGAACGACTAGACCTAGCCAAGACTGATATCGGCTATAGCGGCTAGCGAACAACCTGGGCCTCCAGCGTCTTCTTGACGGTGCTCGTGCCCCGTTCCATCATCATGCCCGTCTGCTCCGCGAGCTCGTTTGGCAGCAAGTCGGCTATCCAGACGAAGCGAGTACGACCTTCATCCTCCGGAAAGACCTGCGCTGATGCGTTGTGGTGCTTGTAGGGGCCCTCGACGATGGACCAGACGAGCCTGCGAGCCTCGTCATTGACGTCTATGAGACGCTCGCGGAGGACAACATCGTTGAAGAAGGTGACGATTCGGTCGTCTCCGTCAAGGTGTGCGTCAACGACGAAACCCGGCACGAGACGCCGATGCAACGCACCCCAGTCACGAACTGCCGCCCACACGTCCTCCGGACTTGCGTCGATCGTAATCTCCTTGCGGATAGAAGCCATTGATGTGTCTCCTGTTTGTTTGTTTGGTCGGCTGAGCAGCAGGCCAACGGGTGCTCATCCAGCCAACCTGCCAGCAAATACTCGTGAGGTCTTGGACATTCGTGTGCATCTGAGAGAATCGGTTGGCATGCTGAGTGCACGTACATTCTTCCATCGCGATGGTCTTGAGATTGCCGACGTCGCGTGCAGACACAAACGCGGCCGTGGTCTCCCAGACGAGCAGACTGGTGGTCACACGATCGTGTTCGTGCGCCGCGGGTGTTTCATTCGCAGCGTAGAGGGAGTCGAGACCTTCTTCGATCCGACGCTCGCCTATTGCATGAACCCGGGCGAGGAGCAACGCTATGACCACCCACAGGAGCACGGCGACGATTGCACGTCGTTGTCCCTCGACCCTGACTTGGTTGCCTCGCTGTGGGGTGGCGACCCAACCCTTCCTTCGAAACCGCTCAATACCTCGCCTGAGATCGATCTAGAGCATCGACTTTTGCTGAGCGCAGGTCGCCGGGGCGATGACCCACATGAGCTCCTCGAACGAGCGATCACCCTGGCCGCCCGAGCGCTCGAGCAGGCAGATTCACGCAGGGTGGCGGCGGGGCGTCCTGCTAGCTCCCACGCCCGCCGTGCTCTATCCGACAGCGCACGCGAGATTCTGGCAGGGAACCTGGAGTGCTCTCTGCCCGACCTCGCCCTCACCCTCGCGGTCTCTCCCCATCATCTCAGCCGCATCTTCCGCTCAGCGACAGGCCACACCATCTCACGCCACCGCCTGCGCCTGCGCGCGCGCAACGCGCTGGAGCGCCTAGCAAACGGTGAGCAGAATCTCGCTCGCTTGGCAGTCGACCTCGGCTTCGCCGATCAGAGTCATCTCTGTCGCGTCATCCGGCAGGAGACAGGTCGCCCGCCATCGGCGCTGCGCCACATGCTCGCTTAGAAGAAACGGCGCTCTTACAGCGCGACACTACGATGAGCTCGTGACGCTCCCCTCTGCTCGCCCGGCGCAGTTCGCTGAGCTAGTCGCGATTAGCTTGTAATGAGGACGGGTAAATATCGGCTCAATGGGTCCACTGACCTCCTCGCAATGGCGCACAATTGCGATGATGGCAGTGATCGTAGTGGGGCTTCATGCGATTGGCTTCTTTCTCTTGTTTGCCCTCGTTGCACCTCGCCACTACAACCTCGGCGCCTCGGGGGCGTTTGCGGTCGGCACCGGTATGACCGCCTATACGCTTGGCATGCGCCACGCATTCGATGCCGACCACATCTCGGCGATCGACAACACCACACGTAAGCTGATGAGCGAAGGTAAGCGACCGATGAGCGTCGGGTTCTTCTTCTCGCTTGGGCACTCCTCAATCGTCTTCATGCTCGTGTTCCTGTTCGCAATCGGCGTCAAGACGCTTGGAGGCCAGGTCAAGAACGACAATTCCCAGTTTCATAACGTCACTAACTGGATAGGAACCGGCGTGTCGGGGACATTCCTCTATCTCATCGCCGCGTTGAACGTGGTGATCCTCCTGGGCATCATCAGGGTGTTCCGCGAGATGCGCAGTGGCAGCTACGACGAGGCGCAGCTCGAGCATCAACTCCAGACGCGTGGAGTAATGAACCGCTTCTTTGGGCGTTTCACAAAGACGGTGACTAAGCCGTGGCAGATGTACCCGATCGGCATGCTCTTCGGCCTTGGCTTCGACACCGCCACCGAGGTGGCGCTGCTGTTCCTCGCCGCCGGCGTCGCCGGGGCGGGCATGCCGTTCTACGCAATCTTGTGCCTGCCGGTTCTATTCGCCGCCGGGATGTCGCTGCTGGACACAATTGACGGCTCGTTCATGAACTTCGCCTACGGCTGGGCTTTCTCTAAGCCGGTGCGCAAGGTCTTCTACAACATCACCATCACCGGCTTGTCGGTGATGGTCGCGCTCGTCATCGGCACAATCGAGCTGGGCGGTATCGTCGCACAGCACCTTGATGCCCGGGGTTCCTTCTGGGGTTGGTTCGAGAACATCAACATCAACGAGCTGGGATTCATCATCGCCGGCATATTCGTGCTTACCTGGGTCGTCGCGCTGTCGATATGGCGCTTTGGCCACATCGAGGAGCGCTGGAGCGCACAGATCAGGACAACCGCGCCGCTGCAACGGCAGCCTGGCCGTAGCTGATCCCGCCATCTCCGGGCGGCAATCGCTCAGGGACCAAGGGACGCAATCCGACCCGTTTGAGTGCGGAGACCGTCCTATCCAGCAGCACCCTGTTCTGAAATACGCCGCCCGACAGGACCACGGTGCTCAGGCCACGAACGCCTGCGATCTCCTCACACGCACGCGCGGTCGCATGGGCTAGGCCGATATGAAAGCGGGCAGCCACCACCCCGATCGACACTCCTTCCGCTCGCTCGCGCACAACCGCGGACACCGCTGCACGAGGGTCTAGCTCGAGCACACCGTTGCGACTTTGGAGGTAGATCGTGTATTCACCTCGCTCGGATTGGTCCACCGCCGCCTCGAGCTCAATCGCCGCCTGGCCCTCGTAGGTGACATTCGCGCGCAAGCCACACAACGCGGCAACCGCGTCGAACAGGCGCCCCGCACTGGTTGTGACTGGCGCCAACTCGCTGCGCGCAAGCCGAGCGATCGTCTCCCAGTGCTCCGGCGTCACACTGCCTGCCAGCGAGCCTGAAAGCGCTGGGGCCTCCCCATCACACGTCTCGGTAAGCCACGCACAGGCCATCCGCCACGGTTCGTGCACCGCCCGATCTCCACCGGGCAGCCGCACCGAGCGCAGGTGACCCACACGCTCGAAGTCGCGCAGATCGCCGACCAATAGCTCCCCACCCCATACCGTTCCGTCAGTGCCGTAGCCACTCCCGTCGAACACAGCCCCGACGGCAGGACCGAGCTCGCCGTGCTCGGCCAGGCAAGCAGCCAGGTGCGCGTGATGGTGTTGGACCGCAACAAGCTCCACCCCCTCGCGCTCAAGCGCGTAGCTGGTCGAAAGGTAGTCGGGGTGCAGGTCGTGCGCCACCACTTCTGGAGTAACTGCGAACAGCCTTTGGAAATGCTCGATTCCTTCACTGAATGACCGCAGCGTCTCGTAGTTCTTCAAATCCCCGATGTGGTGACTCACCCATGCCCGTTTTTCTCGAGCCACGCAGAATGTGCTCTTCAGCTCGGCGCCACACGCGAGCAAAGCAGCTCGGGCTGCCACCGGCAGCTCGATTGGCTCGGGTACATGGCCGCGCGAGCGTCGCAGCAACATCGGCTTGCCTCTGGATGTGGCGCGTGCCACCGAGTCATCTGTGCGCATGTGAACCGGACGATCGTGCAATAGGAACGCGTCAGCGATGCCCGCCAGCCGGACGATCGCATCCCCGTCGGTGTAGGCAATCGGTTCATCTGAGATGTTGCCGCTGGTCATCACAAGTGAAACAGCAGCGGCTTCAGTGACACCAGACTCGCAAGCATCCCCGCCAGCCTTGCTCTTGGCTTCCGCGAAGTCGGCGAGGAGCAGATGGTGCAGCGGCGTGTAGGGCAACATCACCCCCAGCTCCGGGCTGTGTGGCGCCACCGCGTCGGCCACACACACACGCTCGCGACGGGGCGCGATCACGATTGGTCGGGCTCTGTCCTCCAACAACTCCCGTGTCTCTGCACTCAAACACACCAGCTCATCCGCGGCCGCCAGGTTGGGGGACATCAGCGCGAACGGCCGATCCTCTCGATGCTTGCGCTCACGCAACGCCTTCACCGCCTCTTGAGAGTCGGCCCGGCAGGCAAGGTGATAGCCGCCGATGCCCTTCACCGCCACTATCAGCCCTTCGAAGAGCATATCGGCAGCCGCGCGTATGGCATCGCTGGGGATGCGGTTGTTCGTTCGCGCTGTGCCCTGCCCCTCCCGCCTACTGACGTATTCGGTCCCGTCGGGCCAAAGCACCCGCGCCTTTGGCCCGCACTCCGGGCACGCGTTCGGCTGGGCATGAAAGCGCCGACTAGCAGGGTCCCGGTACTCCGCTTGACAGAGCTTGCACATGACGAAGCCCGCCATCGTCGTCAGTGGACGATCGTAGGGGACGCCCATGGCGATCGTGAAGCGCGGACCGCAATTGGTGCAATTGATGAACGGGTATCGATAGCGACGGTCCCGTGAGTCGTTCAGCTCAACCAGGCACTCCTCACACGTTGCCGTGTCTGGAGAGACGAGCGCCTCCGGTGTGCCTGAGTTGACGCTGGGGAGGATCTCGAAGACGACCGCCCCGGTCACCGGGATGCTTTCCGGTAGGACGCGCTCGATGCTCGCCAGTGGCGGTCCCTCCGCGACGAGCCGCTCCAGAAAGAGCTCGGCAGCCACACGGTTACCCTCCACCTCCAGCAATACACCGCGCTCGTCGTTGAGTACGTACCCGCCCAGGTCAAGCTCGCGCGCGAGGCGGTAGACATGTGGACGAAAGCCGACGCCCTGAACCACACCCTCCACTCGCACGCGCATCCGCATGCGAAAGTCTCTGGAGAGGATGCCAACGCTGCTCACCGAGCCATCGCCTGTCAGCGAGCTCACGCCTGCGGACGCTGCCGGATCTCCGACAGCACCAAGCCGTAGAGGAGGTGGTCAGCCGCAAGCATGGCGCGCTCGGCAGGCCGCGTCTTGCCGGCCTGCTCGAGTCCCAGGGCCGGCGCGAGCACAGCTTCAAAGCTAAGCCACAGAGCAAGCCCATAAATGGAGCCCGCCCATGGCTGTCTGCGCATCGGCTCTGGCAGCAGTGCAAACGCCATTCCCCCGGCCGCGCCATAGCCCAAGTGGGCCAACTCGATCGCCGACCGGCGGCGGCGGCGAGGGACGCGGCGCAGCAAGCCTGCCGCCTTCTGCCTGATGATCGCGTGCGGTGGGGACTGCTCGAGCAGGCCGAGATTGCCAGTGAGCGTACGCATCCCTGTCATCGCCATTGCTGCGATCGCTCCGCGCAAACTTGCGTGAGCGACCTCCTCCAGACTGCTGGATTCGCCAAAGACCCTCATATGCACGCCTCTCCAGCCCTCTCCACCAGCTCGCTCAGCACGTGGTAGACCGATGCCTGCGCCTCCTGGATGCGTGGGATGTGCTCTGAGCGAACGATCACCACATAGTCGGCCAGCCCCTCATCGGAGATACGCCCACCGTCATAGCCGACGAGCGCGATCGTGAGCAGGCCACGCCGCCGTGCCTCCGCCAGCGCGTGGATGACATTGGCGGAGCCTCCACTCGTGGACATCGCGAGCAGAGCGTCGCCGGAGCCCCCGTGGGCGATCACCTGCCGTGAGAAGATCGCCTCGACGCCGATGTCGTTGGCGATCGCCGTGAGGATGCCTGCGTCTTCGGTCAGATCCACTGCTGGCCACGAGCGCCGCTGACCCATGGGAGCGCGCAGATC
>JBAPMC010000278.1:0-5608 GCA_049278415.1 Solirubrobacteraceae bacterium | reverse complement strand
CACCTGGCGCGGGCCGGGCTCAACTGTGCCCGCCACGACGGCGTAAAGCCCGAGTTTCCGGGCAAATGCGACGATTGTCTGACCTGCGCCGGCCTCACAGTAGATGGCATAGCCCGAGCCCATATTGAACGTGGAGTACGCATCGTGTGCCTCGAGACCAGCCTTGTCGGCGAGGAACGCAAGCACCTCGGGCACCGGCGGCAACTCCGAGATCCTGTAGGTCAGCGGCCCCGCAGGTCGCATCAACTTCAGCAGGCCATGGCCTGTGACATGGCTGATGTAGGACACGCCGAGCCCTGACTCGAGCAGCGCCTGGACGAGCGGCACATACATCACGGAGGGATCGAGCAGCGCCTCGCCCACGCTGCGCCCACTCGGCAGCGCGGTCAGATAGCCCTTGGGCATCCGCTCGACGAGCAGCCGTGCAAGCGAGGCGCCGTTGGCGTGCAGGCCGCTCGAGGCCACCAGCACGATCTCATCTCCAGCAGCCAGCTCCTCACCAAGAATCGCACGACGGCCCGGAGGCACTGCGCCGACCGCCGCGCCCGCTAGCTCTATGTCGGCCTCGTGCACGAGGCCTGAGAGCGACGGCGACTCCCCCCCTCCCCACACGCACCCCGCATCGATACAGGCGCGCTGCCAACCCTCGAGCAGCGCCGCAGCGCGCTCTGTCTCTCCGTACCACTCCGAGGCGCCGGTGGCGAAGTAGGCGTTTACGACAAGCGGCAGAGCGCCCACACAGCAGAGGTCGTTGAGGATCGCGGCGACTGTGTCATAAGCGACGTCGGCAAAGCGGTTGATCCCATGCCGTTCGAGCATGTGCCTAGCGACGATCGACTTCGTGCCGAGACCCTCCATTACGAACGCAAGCGTGCGACCGTCGAAGTCGAACACGAACGCCGGCTCGCCGCGCGAGGCGTCAAGCGCCCGTCCACCGCGGGCGCTCAGCAGACCTGAGGTGGCCAGCGCCCTGGCCATCGCCATACGCTTGCCCTCGTCCAGCGCCTCGTAGTCGACGCCTGCCGACTTGTAGTTGGCCGATCCCTGCGTCATCGGCGATGATCCTATCCGCCCATCCCCTCGCCGAAAGGAAACCGATGGACTTCAAGCCAAGCCAGCGTTGCATCGAGCTCCAAGAGCGCCTGAAGGCGTTCATGGACGATCATGTCTACCCCGCCGAGCCTTTGTATGAGCGCCAGCTGGCCGAGTCTGGCAACCCACACCATCAGCCGCAGGTCATGGAGCAGTTGAAGACACAAGCGCGTGCTGCGGGTCTGTGGAACATGTTCCTACCCGACGCCGACCATGGTGCGGGACTCTCAAACAGCGACTATGCGCCGCTCGCGGAGATCCTCGGACGCAGCCATATCGCCTCGGAGGCGTGCAACTGCTCAGCGCCTGACACGGGCAACATGGAGGTTCTCCATCAGTTCGCCACACCTGATCAAAAGGAGCAATGGCTTAAGCCTCTACTAGAGGGTGAGATTCGCTCGAGTTTTGCGATGACGGAGCCTGAGGTCGCCTCCTCTGACGCAACCAACATCTCGCTTCGAATTGAGCGCTCCGGCAACGAATTCGTGCTCAACGGGCGCAAGTGGTGGATCTCTGGAGCGCTGCACCCACACTGCCGGATCATGATCGTGATGGGCAAGAGCAATCCGGACGGCCCTCGTCACCGCCAGCAGAGCCAGATTCTCGTACCGCTCGATACACCCGGAGTACAGATCTTGCGCGGACTGCCGGTGTTCGGCTACCAGGATCAAGAGGGCCATGCCGAAATCCTCTTTGAGGACGTGCGCGTGCCGGCGTCCAACTTGATCGCAGGCGAGGGGGATGGTTTCATGATTGCCCAAGCACGACTGGGTCCTGGGCGCATCCACCACTGCATGCGCTCCCTGGGCTCCGCCGAGCGGGCGCTCGAGGCAATGTGCAAGCGCGCCGTCTCGCGCACCACCTTCGGCCAGCCGGTTGCCGCACGGGCAAACATCCAAGATTGGATCGCAGAGGCGCGCATCGAGATCGAGATGGCCCGTCTACTGACCCTGAAGGCCGCCTGGCTGATGGACACGGTGGGCAACCGTCACGCGCGCACTGAGATCGCTGCGATCAAGGTGGCGGCGCCCAACATCGCGCTGAAGGTGATCGACCGTGCAATCCAGGTCCACGGCGGCGGCGGCGTCTCAGACGACTTTCCGCTCGCTTGGGCCTACGCCCACCTGCGCACGCTGCGCCTCGCCGACGGTCCCGACGAGGTTCACAAGCTCTCGATAGCACGGCGCGAGCTTGCGCCATACATGCCCTCTGAGGCGAGCTGACGAGGCGTCTTAGCCCCGCGCAAAGCGGAAAGCGCCAGCTTGGCCTCAGCTGTCGTCAGCGACCGACACGAAGCGCAGGCTGTATAGGACGGCCGCCACCGACGTAGCGAGGTTTAGGCTCGAAACGCCCTCACGCATTGGCAGGCGCAGACGTATGTCGGCCCTACCGAGCAGCTCATCGCTCAATCCCGCCCGCTCGGTCCCGAATGCGAGCAGCGCGCGACGCGGAACGAGATCAGGGCGCAGCTCCTCGCCTTCTGGGTCGAACGCAAGCAGCGGTATATCGGTTTTCGGTAGCCGCTCCACGCGAGCGACCGGCAAAGCGAAGTGCAGCCCCGCGGAACCCCGTACGGCAACAGGATCCCATGGGTCCTGGCGGCCGGTTGTGAGCACCCCGGCCGCCTCGACGGCCGCAGCAACCCTCACCACGGCCCCGAGGTTGCCGAAGTGCCGTGGATCCTCCAGCAGCACGATCGGCCTATCCGTCTTGCTCATAAGCAGCGCGAGCGGGTCACTCACCGCTCGTCGCGCGATGCTCACCACGCCCGTGTGCGGAACGTACGGTCCCAGCCGCTTGAAAGCCTCAGCCGGCAGGGCGACCGCCAGGCGCTGTATCTCCGAGCCCAGCTCCGGCGCCAGACCCTCGACAAGGCGTTTCAGCTCCTGTGGGTCGACGCACGCCACCAACTCGACGCTCGCTCCGAAGCGCAGCGCGTGCTTGAGCGCATGAAAGCCCTGCAGCACGACGAGATCGCTGTTTCGCCGTGCCTGGTGGAAGCGACGGACGATGCTCGCGGTGTCCTGGTTCAGTGCATTGGTGGACATGTCGCTGAGTCTATGTCGACTCAACTGGATGCATAGGTGCGTTCAATAGCTCCGTGCTACCGTTCGTTCGAACGAACGGTAAGCTGTAGAAGCCCGCTTTGCCAACCATCCGGGAGCCAGGATGCCCTCGCCCAACCCGTCCCTCACTTCCTATCCGCTTGGCCCAGCTCCAGTTCAGCCGCTGGGGCTCGCCGACTGCGCGGCAGCGCTGGCGACTGGCGAGACGACTTCAATCACATTGGTCGAGAGAGCGCTCGCCGGCATCGAGGCGACGCAGCCCACGCTCAACGCCTTCCGCGTCATTTGCGCAGAGTCGGCCCGTGCTGCAGCCGAGGCCGCCGATGAGCGACTGGGGCGCGGCGAGCGCCTGCCTCTGCTGGGAGTGCCGGTTGCGGTCAAGGACGACGTCGACGTCGCCGGTGAGCCAACCTCATTTGGCTGCTCCGGCCGATTCGCGCCTGCGGACATCGACAGTGAGGTGGTGCGTCGCTTGCGAGCCGCGGGCGCCATCGTCGTCGGCAAGACCAACACACCCGAGCTCGGCCTCTACCCGTTCACAGAGGGTCAGGCCTTTGGCGTGACGCGCAATCCTTGGAGCCTTGATCACACCCCAGGTGGCTCGAGCGGCGGCTCAGCCGCCGCTGTTGCTGCCGGGATCGTTCCTGGCGCCATCGGCTCGGACGGCGCAGGCTCAGTGCGTATTCCCGCCTCCTGGTGCAACCTGGTGGGCGTCAAGCCACAGCGCGGGCGCATCTCCACTTGGCCAGACCGCGAGTCTTTCAACGGTCTCACCTGTTTCGGCCCGCTGACCCGCACCGTTGCCGACGCCGCACTCATGCTCGATGTGCTGAGTGGCAACCATCCCGAGGACCTACATGCCCCGCCAATCGCCTCCGAGTCTCATGTCGAGGCGACTGACCGCGAGCCCCGGCGTCTTCGCATCGCGATCTCGCTGCGTCATCCCTATAGCGCCGCACGGGTTGAACTGCACCCGGAGATCCGCGCGGCCACACTGCGGCTGGGGACACTCCTCGGAGAGCTTGGTCACGACGTGATCGAAGCCGACCCGCGCTATGGCCTGATGGGGCTCACCCTCATCGCCCGTGGCGAGGCTGGCGTCCATGAATGGGTCAAGCGCGTGCCTAACCCCTCGCTACTCGATCGGCGTACTCGCGAGACCGCGCGTCTGGGAGGTGTCCTTGCGGGGTCGGTGCTCCCACTCGCACGACGTCTAGAGCCCCTGCTGCGGCGCCGCGTCGGCTCGATCTTCCGCACCGCCGACGTGTTGATCACGCCCACAAGCGCCGGACCACCATTGCCAATTGGAGCGACCGCGGGGCTCGGCAGCCGAGCAACCCAGCAGGTGATAGCTGGCACATGCCCATACGCGTGGCCTTGGAATGTGCTCGGCTGGCCAGGTGTCAGCGTGCCGGCGGGCTTTACCGGCGAGGGCCTACCGGTCGGCGTGCAACTGCTTGGCCATGCAAACAGCGAGCATATGCTTCTGTCACTTGCCGCTCAGTTGGAAAGGGTTGAGCGCTGGGACGAGCATGTCGCGCCCCAGGCCGCAGACGCCTGTAAGCACCCGTGACCACACTCCCCACACAACCCCCCATCGCCGAGCCCGTTTCTGAGCCGGGCACTCCTCCAGCACGGGGGGCATCACGATCTAGGGAGGCGTCCTCTGGCCCTTCTGTGACTGGCGCTCGTGAGCGCATACTGCGCGCAACGCTCGAGCTGATTGCCTCGGGCGGTGTCGCTGCTGTCACCAACCGCCGCGTCGCTGCGGCTGCCGACGTATCGCTTGGATCACTCACCTATCACTTTGCAAGCCAAGCTCAGCTGTTGCGCGAGAGCCTGCTCCTGTATGTGGAGGAGGAGACTGCCCAGCGAGAGCAGATCGCGCGCGAGCTTGCCACGCAAGACCCCAACGTCGAACAGGTCGCCGCGGCGGTCGAGCGTATTGTCGCCACCGCCTCCGACATTCCTCAGCAGATAGCCGAGATTGAGCTGCATCTGCACGCCGCCCGAGATCCCGAGCTACGCGATGCCTCACAGCGCTGCTTCCAAGCCCATGAGCAAATAGCCACCGCTGCGCTCATCGCACTCGGAATCCCCGAAGGCAAGCGGCATGCGCCCACCGTCGTCGCGCTTATGACCGGGCTCGCCATACGTCGACTCGCCGCGGGTGGACACGACGCGCACGGGACTTCTGAGGCACTGCTCGCTCTGGTGAGAGGGCTCAGCCCTCAGTCAAGCCGACCCTAGCGCCCGAGCGTCCGCACCAGCTCGCGGGCTCGTGAGCGCACGCCGCCCACCAGCTCCCGCACCTCCGAGAGCCCGGCCCTCAGCTCGGCGTCACCGACCTCGACCGGCAACATCGAGTCCTGCAGCTCGACAAGCATCCCGTCAGCTTTTGCAGCAGCGTCCGCAGCAGAGTCGATCAGGCCCTTTGCGTTGCTCGAAGG
>JBAPMC010000277.1:0-1929 GCA_049278415.1 Solirubrobacteraceae bacterium | reverse complement strand
CATCGCTTCCGACGACAAGCCCGCAGCCGCGTCAGCCGAAGAAAAGGCCGACGCGCGCTGAGAGTTGCACACGCTCAAAACGTCAGCGCCTTGGCCTGTTTCACCTGCGGCAATCCCTGCACCTTGGCAAGCACGTCCGCCGGCACCGCGCCGTCGACCTCGACCAGCGCGATCGCATCGCCGCCCTGCTTGTTGCGGCCGAGATGGAAGGTCGCGATGTTGATCCTGGCATCGCCGAGCAGGCTGGCGAACTTGCCGATGAAGCCCGGCTTGTCCTCGTTGGTGACGTAGATCATCGACTTGCCGAACTCGGCGTCGACCCGGATGCCCTTGATGTCGACCAGCCGCGGCTTGCCGTCGGCATAGACCGTGCCCGAGACCGAGCGCTCCTGCCGCTCGGTGGTGACGGTCACCGTGATCAGGCTTTCATAGTCGCTCTGCGCGGCGCGCACGATCTCGTCGACCACCATGCCGCGCTCCTTGGCGACGACCGGCGCCGAGACGACGTTGACGTCGCCCAGCATCGGCCGCAGCAGGCCCGACAACGCCGCCGAGGTCAGCGCCTTGATCTTCATTTCGGCGACGTGACCCTCATAGGTGATCTGCACCTTGGCAATGCCGGTCTCGGTGAGCTGGCCCGCGAACGAGCCGAGCTTCTCGGCAAGCTCGATGAACGGTCTCAGCTTGGGCGCTTCCTCCGCGGTGATCGACGGGAAGTTGACCGCGTTGGAGATCGCGCCGCTCAACAAATAATCCGACATCTGCTCGGCGACCTGCAGCGCGACGTTTTCCTGGGCCTCGGTGGTGGCGGCGCCGAGATGCGGGGTGCAGATCACGTTGGGATGGCCGAACAGCACGTTGCTGGTGGCCGGCTCCTCGATGAACACGTCGAATGCGGCCCCCGCCACCTGTTTGGAATTCAGCGCGTCGACCAGTGCCTGTTCGTCGACCAGGCCGCCGCGCGCGCAATTGATGATGCGGACACCCTTCTTCATCCTGGCCAGCGCCGCCGCGTCGATGATGTTCCGGGTCTTTTCGGTGAGCGGCGTGTGCAGCGTGATGAAATCGGCGCGCCGCAACAGCTCGTCGAGTTCGACCTTCTCGACGCCGAGGTCCCTGGCGCGCTCCGGCGACAGGAACGGATCGAACGCGATGACCTTCATGCGCAGGCCGAGCGCGCGGTCGGCGACGATCGAACCGATATTGCCGCAGCCGATCACGCCCAGCGTCTTGCCGGTGATCTCGACGCCCATGAAGCGGTTCTTCTCCCACTTGCCGGCCTGGGTGGAGGCATCGGCCTGCGGAATTTCGCGCGCCAGCGCCAGCATCAGGGTGATCGCGTGTTCGGCGGTGGTGATCGAATTGCCGAATGGCGTATTCATCACGATGATGCCCTTGGCCGTCGCGGCGGGGATCTCGACATTGTCGACGCCGATGCCGGCGCGGCCGATCACCTTCAGCCGCGTCGCCTTCTGGATGATTTTCGCCGTCGCCTTGGTGGCGGAACGGATCGCCAGGCCGTCGTAATTGCCGATGATCTCCGCAAGCTTGTCCTTGTCCTTGCCGAGATTGGGCTGGAAATCCACTTCGACACCGCGGTCCTTGAAGATCTGCACCGCGGCGGGAGACAGCGCATCGGAAATGAGAACTTTGGGCTTGGACATGGATGGTTTCCTTTGAAAAAGACTGAAATGTCGTCCCGGCCGAAGCGCCACTTGGCGCGAAGAGCCGGACCCATACTCCGTGACGGTGGTTATGGGCCCCGGGTCGCGCGGCGAAGGGCCGCTTGCCCAGGACGACGATGAAGAAAAACCTACGCCGCCTTCCGAAGCGACGCCTTGGTCTCGGCAAACGCCCAGTCGATCCACTGCGTCAGCAGCGCGACATCGCTCGCTTCCACCGTGGCGCCGCACCAGATGCGCAGGCCCG
>JBAPMC010000276.1:0-1762 GCA_049278415.1 Solirubrobacteraceae bacterium | reverse complement strand
TTCGCTAGAGACGGTGCTGCGATGCGCCGCTCATCTCTCGCGGGTGCGTCGCCTGGTTGGGAACTGGCTTGACCCGCGAGCGAGAGCGGTTCGGGTACTGCTGGACACCGACGAGGAAGGCCGGATGCGCTACTCGCTGAGCGTCCCCCGCAGCGCGCTCCCGGCAGTCCGCTCCGCGCTCTCGGTGTACGACCGGGTGCAGGCCCGCCTCGAGCCCGAGCCCGTGCCGCTGGTCGGTGAGCGCGAGGCGAAGGTCGAGGTCGCGCGCGCTGAGCTGCGGCTCGCCAGAGCCAGCACGGAGCCGCTCGCGCACGTTCCGCTTCAGCCCGATCCCCTTCAGAGCTTCGCTCATGTTCTCGCCGGCCTCGACTACCGTCGCGGCGAGCGAGCCGAGATTGCGCTCGACCTGCTGCCGAGAACAGCCGCGACTCGACGCCGGCTGCGCCGCAGTCTTCTGCGAGAGGCAAAGCGCCGCGAAAGCAGCGTGACCGATGCCGCCCAGGACGCTGGTGTCGGTCGCCCACGAGGGCGGCGCAGGGCAGCGGAAATGGTCGAGCAGCGAGCAGCACGAGAGGAGCTCGCGGCGAAGCTCGTGCAAGCCGAACCGATCTTCGGGCTCCAGGTTCTCGTCCGCTGTAGCTCGCCGGAGAAGGGCAAAGCCGTCTCCTGTCTGCACGGGTTGCTCGCTTGTTTTGACTCGCTCGCTGGCGCGAACTCGCTGCGAGTCGTCGGCATTCGACTGCTCGGCGTCGCGTTCCTCGGATCAGACCTGCCCGGCCGACGGAGCTGGCTCGATCACAGGATCAGGACCGGGCTGTTTCACCCGGTGCGACGCTCTCATGTCACTGCTCGGGAGATGACGGGCTTTCTCAAGCCGCCGACCGTTCACTGCTCTGTGCCAGAGGTGCTGCGCCTCGGCCCAGCGGTCTACCCAGCGCCGAAGACCCTCCCGACCTTCAAGGGGCAGAGCGACCTCGTGCCGCTAGGCAAAGTGAGCGGCGAGGACGGTGAGCGCAGGGTCGGGTTGCGGATCGAGGACTCATTCTTTAGCTACATCGCAGGCCGCTCAAGGTGGGGGAAGACCGAGCTCGCGCTCACCCAATGCCTGCACCTCTTCAGAAGCGGTCACGGCGGCCTGTTCCTCGACCCCCACCAGGACGCCGCGAAGCGCATCAAGAGCTGCCTCACCGAAAAGGAGTTCGCCGAGAGGATCATCGAGGTCGATCTCGTCGGCGAGCGCTCCAGAGACGGGCAACCAGGATGGAACCTCTTCGCCGCAAGGAACCTGGATGCAAGCGCGGCCGAGCGCAGAGTCGAGGCGATCGTTGACAGCTTCGCCTCGGCGCTTCAATGGGGTGAGCGCAACAACCGTGCGTTGATGTTGACTACCCAGGCAACGGCGGCACTGATCGAGCTATCGCGGGTGTTGCCCGAGGGCCTGCAGCCCACGATCTTTCAAATCCCCTCGATCCTTGGGAACCCGGAATGGCTCGAAGCGGCCCTCCCGTTCCTCTCGCCGCCGCGCCGACAGTTCTTTACCGAGCGGTTCCCGCGACTCAGCGAAGAGGCGATTACTCCGGTGACGAATCTCATCGACAGGTTGCGGTCATCGACACAGCTCGCGGCGCTGCTCGGCGCTCAGACCTCGACCTACGACATAGCCAAGGCGATGAACGAACGGAAGATCGTCCTCGCCTGCCCTGGAGCCGACGGAGCACGCGATCGACTCGTCGCGAACCTGCTCGTATTCGACCTGCTGTAC
>JBAPMC010000275.1:0-10643 GCA_049278415.1 Solirubrobacteraceae bacterium | reverse complement strand
GCCAAGCACCGTACGGCCGAGTGGGTGATCGCCAAACGCCGCTTTGTCAATCAGGTACTCCGCCACGGTCGAGGGCTGGTCATAAGCGCGGTTGATCTCCTGGATCACAACGCCGCGCTCACGATCTAGCTCCTCGGCGTCGAGTCGCGGGCGCGCAACGAAGTCGCTCAGCAGATCGATCGCCTGCGGCGCCGACTCCGCCCGCACGGTTATGTGGAAAGCCACCATGTCATGGCTCGTATAAGCGTTCAGCATGCCCCCGAGCCGCTCGGCGGTCTCGTTCACGTCCTTGTAGGTGGCGTACTTCTCACCGCCCTTGAACACGAGGTGCTCGAGGAAGTGCGCCATCCCGTTCTCCTCGGCACGCTCGGTGCGGGCTCCTGCGTCGAACGCCACGAGCACGGTCAACGCGCGCGTGCCCGGCAGTCCCACGCTGTAAACGGGCAGTCCGTTGGTCGAAACAGTGGTTGTTGAGATATTCGGCATCGCGCGTCACGATAGGCGATTCGCTCGGCAAGCTCATAACGCTCATGCACTCAACTGTCTGCCCGCGGTGACTGTCCTCATGCAAAACCCGTTGCATGCAGGGAAAAGTGCGGGCCACCGACACCTCCCGCGCTACTGTGCGCGGCCATGCCCACACCCGATAACGACATCCGCCACCGCGAGGCCGTCCGCCGCAGGGCGCGTCCCTCGAGCATCCGTCGCACAGTCTCCGCTCAGCCTGTGGCTGCGCCCATGCGTCCGGTCAAGATGCCGAGCGCCAACACGGTCGTCGAGTTCCGCGGCGTCACTAAGACCTACGACAGCGGCGACACGGGTCTCGAGCGCGCAACGTTCGCCATCGACCGCCAGGAGTTCGTCTTCCTCGTCGGCTCCACCGGCTCAGGCAAGTCAACCATCATGCGATTGCTCATCAAGGAGCTCGATCCCAGCGAGGGCGTCATTCGCGTAGCAGGGCGCTCGCTCGAGGAGATCGAGCGCAAGCGCATTCCCTACTACCGGCGCAATGTGGGCGTGGTGTTCCAGGACTTCAAGCTGCTGCCCACCCGCACCGTCTACGACAACATCGCCTACGCCCTGCAGGTAACCGGCGCCTCACGCAAGCAGATCCGCACCGCTTTGCCTGACATCCTGCGCCTCACCGGGCTCTCCACCAAGCTTCACAACTACCCCCATCAGCTCTCAGGCGGAGAGCAGCAGCGCGTCGCCGTCGCCCGCGCTTTCGCCTCGCATCCGCCGCTTCTGCTCGCTGACGAGCCCACCGGCAACCTCGACCCCGACACCTCAATCGGCATCATGCAGCTGCTCTACCGCATCAACCGTGCCGGCACCACCGTAATCGTCGCCACCCACGACAACGAGATGGTCGACAAGATGCGCCGCCGCGTGATCGAGCTCAAGCGCGGGCGCATCATCCGCGACGAGGCCACCGGCTTGTACGCCCAGGACGAGACCACGGGTGACTTGGCTGAGCGCCTAAAGCGCGAACTGAAATGAAAATCGGCTTCTTCCTCAAGGAGGCCATCCGCTCGATGCGGCGCAATCCGGCGCCGTCGTTCGCAGCGTTGTCGTGTGTCCTTGTAACCACGCTCGTTCTCGGCGTGTTCATTCCGGTGGTGCAAGCCACCAACGGAGCCGCCAACTCGATTCGTGGGCGCGTGGTTGTGGATGTCGATCTGAACACAACAGCAACCGCCACCGAAGTTGCCCGCGTACGCCATGAGGTGGAACAGGCTCGCTACGCCGGTCACGTCGAAGTGGTGTCAAAGAAGGCTGGCTATGAACAGGAGCGCAAGATCAATCCGCAAGCCTTCCAGCTGATCGGCTACAACCCGCTTCCGGAAATCCTGCGCGTCACGCCCAGCAATCCAAGCCAAGCCGACGCATTGCGGGCAGAGCTCGACCAGTCAAGCCCGGTTGGGGTGCGCCTGGTCACCGACAGCGCCATCGCCGCCGTCCAGAACCGCGAGGCTCAAACCGACAAGATCCTCTCCGCCACGCGCATCGTGAAGATCACCATGGCGCTGCTTGCTGCGCTGCTCATCTTCTCCTCAATGCTGCTGATCTCAAACACAATCCGCCTTTCGCTCTTCTCGCGTCGGCGGGAGGTTGAGGTGATGAAGCTCGTAGGCGCCACCGACTGGTTCATCCGCTGGCCCTTTGTAATCGAGGGCCTGTTCCTCGGTGCATTGGGCGGTATCTGCGCCATCGGGCTGCTCGGGCTTGCCAAGGTCACGCTGATCGACCCGCTGGCAGGCACCGTCAAGCTGATCTCCCAGCCCGACATGATCGACTTTCGGCTGCTCGTTGTGATCCTGATGGGCTGTGCAATTGCAGTGTCGGCAGCCGGCTCGGGAATATCGCTTCGCCGTTTCCTGCGGGTCTGATCCAAGCCTTGGAAGCGGCGCGGACCGCCTCAGCAGCTTCGATGAGTGCGTAGGGTGGGGGTATGAAGTCCCTCGAGCGCCAGCCCCTGTTCGCAATCCTTGCGCTGCTCGTCTGTGTGCTGCTGCTGGTCCTCGGCATTTGGCTCGGGGGGCACCCCAGCAAGCTGCCTGCGTTTGCGCGCAACCTGTTCGTTGCCAATCACGAAACGCAGGTGGTCAACGAAGCGATCGAACGGGTTTCCCACGACTACTACCGTCCAGTCTCCAAGAGCAACCTTGCGAGCTCCTCTATTGCAGGAATGATCGGCAGCCTGCACGACCCCTACTCCACCTACCTCAGCCCCAAGGAATTCAAAGGCTTCGACCAGCCCGCAAGCTTTGCCGGGATTGGCGTCTCCGTCAACCCCAAGCCGGCGGGACTCGAAGTTGTGCGCGTGTTCAACTCCACGCCTGCTCAGCGGGCTGGGCTGAAGGTTGGCGACCTGATCGTCGCCGTCAACGGGCGAACGCTTCACAAGCTCCCCTCAAACACCTCTGTTGCGCTCATCAAGGGACCGCCAGGAACCGACGTGAAGCTCACCGTCAAGCCCGCCGGACCCTCCAAAGGCGCCCCCCGTACCGTCACCGTTACCCGCGCCACGATCTCAGAGCCCGTGGTTGCCTCCACGATGCGCACCGTCCACGGCGTCAAGCTCGGTTGGGTCTATCTCGCCACCTTCAGCGAAGGCTCCCACGGCGAGCTCTATGAAGCGGTGCAGGGGCTGCTGAAACAGGGCGCCCGTGGGCTCGTGTTCGATCTGCGCGCCGATGGCGGCGGTCTGGTCAGCGAAGCGCGCCTAGTCGCGAGCATCTTCGTTCCCTCCGGCACCATTGTCACTACACGCGGACGAGCTCAGCCAACGATTGTGCTCAGCGCAGCGGGTGGCGCCATCCCAACTCGAGTTCCAGTTGTCGTGCTCGTCGACCACAACACCGCCTCGGCCTCTGAGATCGTCACCGCTGCATTGCAAGACCACCATCGCGCCACCGTCGTAGGCACGCACACCTATGGCAAGGGTGTATTCCAAGAGCTCGAGCCATTGTCAAGCGGTGGCGCCATCAAGATCACCGTCGGCGAGTACTACACCCCCAACGGACGCAACCTCGGCGGCGGCGGCGTCAAAGAGGGGGCGGGTGTAACACCTGAAGTGCTGATCCCCAAGGGCGTTGACAGCGAACACGGCCTCGAAGCAGCGCTTCACACGCTCCTCGCCAAGGTCAAATGAGCGCCTCGCGGGGCGGACGCTCGCGCGCAGGAGCCACCAAAGCGACGAAGGCCGCCGGAGCTCGGGCTCCGAAGAAGAGTGCGAAGGCCGGCGGCAAGAGCACAGGCGCGAAAGCCGATAGTGCTCGCGTCTCCAAGAAAAGCGCTAAGTCCGGCGCTAAGGGCCCAAAGACGCCTGGCACGCCCCCTTCGAAGTCCACCAAGTCGAGGGGCGCGGGCAGTAGCTCACGCGGCAAGGGCTCGGTCTCCCGCACCGGTAGGTCCTCAAACGCTCGCGTAGTGTGGCCGCCACAGGAGCGCACGGAGACGGCACGCGATGCGATCGAGCAGCTGATGCGCGAGGCCAAGCTCGCACGCCGCTTCGAGCCTGAGGTGGAGCGCGAGGCGCGTCAGGCGGGCCAGCGCGCATGGCATGAAGCAGAGGCAGAAGCGCAGGAAGGACAGCGGCGCGACCTGCGCGAGCTTCCCACGCTCACGGTGGACCCAGCCACGGCACGCGACTTCGACGACGCCATCTCCGCGGAGCGGCTCGGATCGAATTCAGCCCACTCCGCGGTGCGTGTTTGGGTGCACATCGCCGACGTGGCAGCTCACATACCTGCGGGCTCGCCCATTGACAGGGAGGCGCGCCGCCGTGCAACGAGCGTGTACGTGCCGGGCGCAGTTGAGCCGATGCTGCCGCATGCGCTCTCAAGCGACGCCTGCTCGCTGATTCCCGATGCAGAGCGCCTCGCTGTCACCGTTGAGCTTGTGCTGCGTGGTCCGAAGGTTGAGTCTGCGAGCTTCTATCGCTCGATCATCCGCTCTGACATGCGCCTCGACTACGAGCAGGTGGATCGCATCTTCGCGGGAGCCAAGCCCGCTCCAGAGCCATGGGGGACGCCGCTGGAGGCAGCCCGTTCCGCCGCCGCCGCGCTGCAAGCCGAGCGCGAGTCGAGCGGGGCTCTCGTAATCGACTCCGAGGAGCCTGAGTTCTCCTTTGACGAGCACGGCAACGTCAGCGACATTCAACCGCGCGCTCAAACCGAGTCGCACCGCTTGATCGAGCACCTAATGATTGCCGCCAACGAAGCGGTAGCGCGCCAGCTCACGCAAACATCGATGCCGTGTCTCTATCGCATCCACGAACGCCCCGACCCCGATCGCATTCGCAAGCTCGTGCAACAGCTCGCCTCGCTCGGTGTTCCCACGCCGCCGTTGCCCGACCCGTTGCTTCCTGCGCGTGCAGCCGAGCTCGTCGGTGAGATCTCACGCCGCGTAGACGTGCATGTGCGGCGCACAGGCCAGGGTCGCAGCGCGCTCAGCTCGCTGGTGCTGCGCTCGCTCAAGCAGGCAAGCTACTCGCCGAGGAATCTCGGCCACGCCGGTCTACGCTCGCCTTCCTATTGCCACTTCACCTCGCCAATCCGTCGCTACCCCGATCTGGTTTGCCATCGTGCGCTACTTGCCTCGATCGGCGCCGGCGAGCGCTCTATCGGACGGCGCAAGCTCGTAGAGCTAGGCGAATGGACCTCTGAACGCGAGCGCGATGCTGCCAGGATTGAGCACAAGGCGGATGACATCGCCGCCTGCTTCCTACTCGAACAAGCACTACTCGACGGTGGCTACGAGCAGATCTTCAGCGGGGAGGTCACCGGTCTGATTGCAGCGGGCGCGTTCATCGCGTTTGGCCCCGGCGCGGGTGAAGGGATGAAAGGTATGGATGGGGAGGATGAGGGGCGTTCCCGTGAGAATCCCCGGCCGATCTACGAGGGAATGCTCCCCGTGCGTCTGCTGAGCGCCGGCGAGGAGCAGCGCGACTGGTGGGCGCTCAACGAGCAAGGCACCATCTTGCGCGGCGAGCGCTCGGGCGCCACGTTGCGCCTGGGCGACCCCATCGACGTACGGGTCGTGCGGGTGGATGCGTTGGGCGGACGGGTCGATCTCGCCCCAGCCGGCTAGCGCCATCAAACTCTCTTGCGTCAACGGCGCTCCGCGCCGTTGACGGTCCGGCTAGGCTCGCAGCATGGCTAAAGCCAAGGGCAAGAAGCGCAAGATCGGCGCCGGAGACGTGGCGAGCAACCGCTATGCCTCCTACCGCTACGAGCTAACCGAGCGGATCGAGTGCGGTGTTGTGCTTCAGGGCACGGAGGTCAAGGCGTTGCGTGCATCCGGCGCACAGCTCAAGGACGGCTATGCGGCGATTCGCGAAGGCGAGCTGTGGCTGCAGTCTGTTCACATCCCAACCTATCTACCTGCCTCGCGTGAAAACCATGATCCTGAGCGCCCCCGCAAGCTGTTGCTGCACCGCTCGGAGATCGAGCGCATAGGAGGGAGCGTTTCAGAGCGTGGGCTCACACTGGTTCCAACCCGCATCTACTTCAAGGGCGCTCACGCCAAGGTCGAGATCGCCCTTGCCCGCGGCAAGGATCTCTACGACAAGCGCCAAACCCTGCGCGAGCGCGAGTCGAAGCGCGATATGGAACGGGGTGTCAGGGAAGCTAGGCGCTAGCCGCTGCTGAGCTCTCCCGTCGACTGTGGGTCACCCGGGCGGGTTAGGCGACCTGTTCGCAGGCTATGAAGCCGTCGCGCTTCGCGGTTGCCGTCATCTGTTGCTGGACCGTCTCGCTCGAGGTGATCAAGCTCTTTGCACCCTTGAGATTATTCGCCTTAGCGTATTCGCCGAGCTTCACAGTGTTTTCAGCGAGTGTTTGAGCGCCTGTGACAAATTGTTTCCAGTCGCCTTCTAGTTCGGTAGGGGGGACCAGTTTGCCCAGTGCCGCCAGCGCGGACTGCTCGAAACTGGCGAGTTCCGGGGCGAGGAGCGCAAGGGCATGCTGGCTATTGACTCCTCTTTTGGTGCGCGATGCAAGCTTCGCGCTCACGGTCTTGCAGATCGCGTCAGCCTTCGCCGTCAATTCAGCGCGCGTCAGCGGCTTGGAAGAGGAGCCGCAACCCGAGGCTGCGAGCGTTGTTGCTACAAGCCCAACGGCTGCAAAACGTGTGCATCGCATTCCAATCCCCTATCCAATCCTGTTCGCCAGAAGTGCCCCAAACCTCTGGAGCAGGGTACAGGCTCAACGCATGCGGAACTGTTCGGCATGCTTCAGATCGAGCGGAAGCTGTGCCCTGCGCTGATCAAGATGTGGGTTTGCTCCATTCCCAGCGCCAGCGCCACAATCAAGCCGATGTAAACGGCGCCCACCAGCAGCCGGTGGCGAGGCGCCACGCGATAGTAAGCCGCCTGCTCAAGCGATCGTGTCTTGCGCAACTGCCAGCGTCGCCATACTTCACGCCCGCCGAACACGAGAATAAGCAGGAGGATGAAGCTCCCGTGCAAGAACAGAGCGAGCGGAATCAATGCAGCAAAGCCCACGAACCACATCCAAGGCGCCATTGCTGCCATCGCTCGCCCGCCATCCAGGGGCAATACAGGCAGCAGGTTGAAGAGGTTGATCAGGAATCCCACGTAGGCGAGCGCCAGCAGCAGGTCGCTGCCGGTGAGCGCGCCCACTATCGCCACAGCCGCTGCGCCGAGCGAGCCGAGCACGGGTCCCGCCAAACCCACACGGGCCTCTGCGAGCGCATTGTCGCCAAGCGAGCGCGAGAAGATCGCAGCGCCCAGGAATGGGATGAACATCGGTGTGCTCGCCTTGATCCCCTCACGTCGCAGCTGGATCACATGACCCATCTCGTGCACGAACAGCAACACCACGAAGCCAGCCGCGAACTGCCACCCCCAAAACAGACTGTAGGCGGCAACCGAAATGAGGGCTGTGCCGGCAGTGGTCAGCAGCTTCAGCTTTGGCGCCAACAGCACAATCGCCTTCAACTGGGCCGCGAACTTCGCTGCCAACGCTCCTATCCCCGCTAGCACGCTGCCTACACGCTGGCGCAGCGAGCGTCTCGGACGGCCAAATGGGGTCTCGCTAACAACAGGCAGCTCGCCATCCATACATGCATTGTCGCAGCCGCCATAAGCGGCGCCTAAGAAGGGCCTTCGCAAGCTGCTCAAGCAGGCGGGCTATGTGCGGGCGCCTAGATGATCTGTAGGAAAGTGCGGCGGAGAACTACTCGATTGCTCTTGACGAGGGCCAAGAAGAGGCGTACGTTGAATGTAGACGCGGCCCCGAGCCGCAAAGAGCGAGGCCACCGAGGTGTAAGGCCGCGCCACCAGCCCCCGGAAGGCCCTCGGGCCAACCGGCCGTAGGTTCCTCAAAGCAGCCCGGGACCGCGTCGGTCTCTTTAAAACGAGCTTGGCGTACCTACTGACGAGCTTGCCTCCGCTACCTCGGGGCCGATAGCGTCATACACGGCGCTACACTGAGCGAGCACAACATTCACGGGGACGACAGGCTTCGACGCGGTCGGCTCGTGTGGATGGTGGCGAGTCGAGGTCCCGGGCGGCCTCGTAAAACACCCGGGAAAACCATAAGTGCGGACTCTCAAGAGTACGCCCTCGCTGCTTAGTCAATAGCTAAGGCACGAGGTCTCGAGCCCCGCTCGCCTGCGGCGGGGATTCTCGGGATCAGAAAGCAGGCTCACCCGGTGAGGTCCGCCTCTGCCGAGCCGGGAACACTTCAGGAGGCTGGTCCCCCGCAACCCGGCCGGCGAGGCTAGCGAGGGACGAGATCAGAGCGCCGGCTACGCTCGTAGAAGCCATTCATACGCGACTGCGGACGCGGGTTCGATTCCCGCCGTCTCCACTGAGTCCTCGTTTCCGCTGCAAATCGGTTGTTTTTGCGGCGGGGACGGGGAACGATTTGCGAATCGGCCCTTTCGTCATCCTCGGCGAGCACGTCGGCCATCTTGGCGGCGAGCTGGTCCTTCGCTGCTCACTCGCTTTCCCGTGGAAGCTCTTGAGCTTGAAATCGTCTCGCGCCGAGCGCAGCTCGGGGCCGAGATCATTCTTGAGGATGAGAGACAAGCCCGTCAGGGCTTACTCGAGGCGGGGAACGCCAGTCATCCGCACGTGCGTCCTGATCCATCCTGATCCCATGAAACTGTCCTTCATCAGTGCCCAGCTTCCAGTGACACCTAACTGACCCAGAGCCATGACCAGTCCAGGCGGCGACCTGCCAGTAGCGCCAAAGGGGAAGAGTCCTCTCGATGCCCTGGGCGAGGCGCAGCAGGCGCGGAAGCGCGCACAGAGAGAACCGTCGGCGCGTTTGACTGTGGGGGTAGAAAATGAGCGCCTGCGACAAGAGCGTGAGGCATTTGATCAGAGGAAACTTGAAGTCAAGGAATGGTCTCGTCTTCGGCTCACGATGGGATGACAGCGCTCGTCTTGCTGGTCGCACTGTGCGGGGCCGCGATCTTTGTGCTGCTCTCTCATAAGACCTTCCCGGCGGCGGCGACTACGGCTGCTGCGGGCACCGTTCTTGTGCAGACGCTTGCGCTCGTGGCCGCGGTATGGCGCCTCGTGCTCGGAACCGGGCCGCCACAGCTTGCTCCAATTACCTCGGGTCTCTGTGATCAACGTGTGGAGGAGTAGTTACGGGTTGGCCGCGGCTGATCCGAGCCCTTACGCCGGGAACGTCGCTCGGGTCCAATTCCCGCCGTCTCCGCTGGCGTCTTAGCGCTGTCTCTTGCTGCGACACGTTGCGAGCCGCGACCGGTCGGTGTAGATGGTGAGCGTTGGCGCCGGGACAAGTGCGAACCCGGTATCGGTCGTAACGATCGCCTTGGCACCGGCCATGATGGCGCTGGCGGTGTGAACCGAATCGTAGGACGCGAGTCCATAGTCGATCATCATGGTTGCCGCCATATCGGTGGCGCGACCTACGGGCACCGGGAGGTGGTCGACCGACGTGAGCAGCTTCTCGTAGCGTGCGACGGCGTCGCGTAGGAGTCGTCCACCTCGGCGTCGCACGCGGCCGTCAGTGCGGTGGCTGCGCCACTGGCCTCCCCAGCGTTCCTTCAGGGCGATTGAGAATGCTGCCTCGACAAGCTCGATGCGAAGCAGGTCGCTCGTGACCACCGATACGCCGGTCTCGACGATCCGGGCGAGGAAGGTGGCGCACGTTGGATGCAGCGGCTGGGTAGCGATCAGCGCCTCGACTACGAAGCTCGTGTCGAGCGCGATCGGGTCCGGTAGCAGAAGCGCTGGGTCCTCGATGGCGAAGACACCGCGCGTGGGGGAGCGGCGCCGGCCTGGAGGGGGCATGGCCTAGCCTCTAGCGACGACCGTACATGCTGGGCGTCACGCGGACCTTGACCCGGAGCCCTTGTGTAGCCTGTGCGACGGCTGCGCGCTTTTCATCGATGCTCTTGGCTGTGGCAGGACGCCGCAGCTCAGCCAGCTCCTCGGGACTGAGGCGTTCGATCTTTCCGTTGCTGGTCTCTTTGTGTGCCACGACACTCATGGTATCCGTCAGAATGCTGCCATCGTCCCCGGATGGCACGGCGGGCGGGGAGAGCAGGGATGGCGCGGAGCTGGAATCCACCCCAGTTCACCGAGGGCGTCCCGAATGCGTGCAGAAACGACGCCCTCGTTGCCGGAGCAGTAGTAGTCGAGGTAGCAGCCTCCCTTGCAGGCGAGGTGGGAGACGACGCCGCCCGCGTAGCGCCAGCTCATCGAAACGGGCTCTCTGTCGGCGTCTCGGCGGCGCCAGCGCATGTTGCAAAGCGCGCCGTACAGATCGTGGGCGAAGGCATCATCGGTGCGTACGCGCTCGGACAGTGTTCGGAGCGCCATTTCGAATGCCTCGAACTCATCTTTCGTCGCGGTGTCTGTGCCAGATCCGTCGTTGCTTTGGTGGGTTTGCATCGAAACGCAGTGTAGCGTTTTGTCTACAATGCTTCGGGTGCGGACAAGAGCGAAGTGCGGTCTACGGCCATGAGTACTGTCATCTCCGCGAAGGGGCAGAGTGGCTTGCTCGAATGGCTGCGGTCGTGTCCGGAGCATGACTGGTTCGTGAAGATCGACTCGGGGTCGACCGTGGGACTCGACGCCGCCTGGCGGGAGACGGCTTACCTGTTCCGCTCGCCGGCGAACGTGCGCCGCCTGC
>JBAPMC010000274.1:0-1699 GCA_049278415.1 Solirubrobacteraceae bacterium | reverse complement strand
GTCTATACCGCTGTCAATGATTGCGACGAGCTCGCCTGCCCCCGTCCAGCGCTCAGAGCCCTCCTGATTGAGCGCCTCGATTCCAACGAGCCGGCGCGCGTGGTCGCTCATAGCTTGGGAGCCTCGTATGGCGAGAGCTTGCGCACCTCAGGCAGGCCGGCGAGAGCCGCGATGAACGGGATGTGCACATCGGCACTGAAGCGTACGCGCAGATTCGAGGCGCCGACGATCGTCGTGTCCGGGCTCTGATCGATCAACGCGCGGATCTTGGCGAGATCCTCCTCGCGGTGCACGAGGCAGTCAAAGATCTGGGGTGGCGATTCGGCTTGTTCCTCCCCGCTCATCAGCTCTGGCTGCTCGCTGGCGCCGCTTTCGCTAACGACCTCGAGCAGCTCCGGGGTGACAGCCTGCTCGAAGCTGTAGCGGGTGACGCGGGCGACATAGGGCAGCTCACTCACCTTCGCGTATTGCTCGCGTGTGAGAAACGCGCGGTAGCCGACACCCGGTTCGAATGCTGCAATGTCTACGCCGAGCTTGTCGAGCTCTAGGCGCTGTTCGCGCGTTATCGGGTCGCGGATGTCGATGTTGTAGACGTCCTCGGCGAGCGCCTGGTCGAACGTCGGCGTGGCCTGATAGTCGGCGAAATGGTGCAGCCGCGGATCATGATCTGACACGGAGTCCGTGCCGAGTACGAGCCCATTTTGATCCTCGTCGAAGCTGACCGTGCTCGCCTCCCGCTTGATGTCCTCGATCAATCCGCCGCTCTGCGCAAGCGTCTGCTCGGGACCACCCGTGGCCTCGGGTACACCGGTGGCGGGCTCGCCGGTGTCGAGCAGCTCAACCACGAGCCCCGCATCGCTCAAATGCTTCACTTGAGAAGGCGAGAGTCGGCCTTCAACGACGCCGCTGAAGCTCTCGCATTGCTCTGGCGCGAGCGGGTCCAGTACCTTCGCGGCCAGCTTGTGAGCCTCCTCGGAATCGAGGTACACGGCCGCGCGAACTGAGTCAGCCGCCATATGCGCCTCGCAAGCTCGCCGAGAGTCCGTCAGGGAGATTGCTCGCCGCATCGAGCCGCTGCCAGTAGTCCTCTTCGGCCACCGTCGGGGTATCGAGCACAACGCTGTTGGCTATCTGCGACCAGTCGGCCATCAGGTCAGCAGCGGCAAAGTTACCCTGCAGTTCCTCCGGCGTCGGTTCGTATTCGTTGTCCAGGTCAACGGTGAAAGACGGGGCTTCCACCCCGAAGGAGGCGAGCTGAGCCGTGTCATTGGCCGCCTGGGCGCGAAACGCCGGCAGATCGCTCATCGCCGTTAAGAGCGTCTCCGTCGCGGCGGCGAAGCTGAGATCGTTCAACTCAGAGTCGGGCGTTCCCAGGTTGAAAGCCCGCTCAGAGCCAGCGAGTGTCCACGACTCCAAAGGAAACTCTGGCGTGATGTGCAGTTGTTCCATCAACACACGCTCGCCGTAACGGGCAACCCCGTGTATGACCAGGAGCCGTATATCGGTTTCGCGCGCCTTGATCAGCTGCTCGTAAGGGTCCTCCCCCGTGCCAGCGATCACAAGTACGTCGGCGAGGGCTTCCTCTGCGAGTGAGCCCAGGTAGGGCGCCCACCCGAGAATCTCCGCCGGAGTGCTGGTGACACAGCTGACGAGATCGGCGTTGGTGAGCCCCGCCTGCTGCTTGTCGACTACCCAACGT
>JBAPMC010000273.1:0-2180 GCA_049278415.1 Solirubrobacteraceae bacterium | reverse complement strand
GTGTAGCCGAGCATTGGTGTGGCACGGACACCGGACTGCAAAGGCGCGCCAACGAGGACTCGCTGCTCGTGCGCTCGCCTCTGTTCGTGGTCGCCGACGGGATGGGTGGCGCGCAAGCCGGCGAGGTTGCATCGAGCGTTGCAGTGGAGACGTTTCGCGCCGGGCTCGACGACGGCGCCGATCCCGAGAAGAGCCTCGTTATGCAGGTGGAGCAGGCCAATGCCCGCATCAACGAGCTTTCGCGCACCAACCTCGAGCACGCGGGCATGGGCACAACCATCACAGCTGTGTATGTCGGCGAGCAGGACTTGTCGATTGCGCACGTTGGCGATTCGCGCGCCTACTGCCTGCGCGACGGCGATCTGCTGCGCCTAACTGATGACCATTCGCTGGTAGACGAGCTGATCCGCCAGGGAAAGCTCACCCCGGAGGAAGCCGAGGAGCATCCGCAGCGCTCGGTAATCACCCGTGCACTCGGACCGGAGGCGACAGTAGAGGTGGATGTGCGCTCCTTTAGGGGTCGCCCCAACGATGTGTACCTGCTGTGCAGCGACGGCCTCACGACGATGCTGGCAGAGAGCGAGCTGCTGCAGATGCTGGTCTCTCACGAGCGCCTGAGCGACACCGGCGAGGCGCTGATCGCTGCCGCCAACGCCGCGGGGGGCAAGGACAACATCACAGTGGTGCTGCTGCGCTTGGAGGAGGTGCTTACCGAGGCTGAGCGCCTCACCGACGGTCATACGACGATCACCACGGTCGCTCAAGCGCCAGTGGCGATGTCAACGACACAAGAACGTCCCAATCCCCCAAATCGGGGAGGCCATATCGACATGGCTAAGCAGGATGATCGACAGGGGCCGCCTAACGGAGCAGCGGTTATCCCTCGACGTCCGCGCCGTGCAGAGGTAGACACCCAGCCCACCAAAGGCGCATTGTTGCGCCTGCGCCGTTTGCGTGCCCCGGTTGTGGTGCTGGTTGTCGTTGGAATGCTCGTTGCTGGTGGCTACCTAGCGTTGCAGTCGGTGTATTTCATCGGCACCAATCAGCGTGGGCTCGTGACGATGTTCAGCGGTCTTCCCTACGAGCTTCCCGGTGGCCTCAAGCTGTACAGCAGCGACTATGTCTCCGGAGTGAGCGCATCCACGCTCCCTGCAGAGCACCGCCAAGCGCTGCTCGACCATTCGCTGCGCTCCGAAGGCGACGCGGCAGAACTGATGCGCCAACTCGAACTCGGACAGCTGGGGGGACAGTGAGCGCCCCATGAACCGGCCGATCGTGCGCCTTTATGGCTTCGTGTTTCTCCTGTTTGCGCTACTCATCGCGTTTACCTCGCGCTGGACTGTCTTCGAAGCTTCCTCGCTGCGTGCTAATGCGCTGAACAAGCGCGGTGTGCTCCAGCAGCAGCGGATCGACCGCGGTGAGATCGTGGCAGCCGATGGCACGGTAATGGCGCACAGCGTGCGCGGGCCGGAAGGAACATACACACGCAGCTATCCCACCGGCGCTGAGTTCACCCATGCGGTTGGCTACTCCTTCATCACGCTCGGTCAATCCGGCATCGAGCGCTATCGCAGCGCGGCGCTGAACGGTCAGAGCGGCACGAGCGTGCAGGGCATTCTCGACCAGCTTCAGGGTCGCAAGCCACGCGGAAACAATGTTCTCACGGCGCTGAGACCTGCTGCCCAGCGAGCGGCGCTAACGGCACTCGGAGAACACGAAGGCGCAGTGGTGGCGTTGCAGCCAAAAACGGGCGCAGTAGAGGTGATGGCGTCGACCCCCGGCTACAACGCGAATGTACTCAGCTCTACGATCGCCTATGAACGGCTGACTCACGATTCGAGCTCCCCACTCCTCAACCGCACCGTTCAGTTCGGCTATGCGCCCGGCTCAACGTTCAAGGTTGTGACATCTGTTGCTGCAATCGACTCCGGTCAATACACGCCGGAATCGACGGTGAGCGGGCGCAATGAAGTGCCGATCTCGGGCCGGTTGTTGAAGAACGACGACAACGAGAGCTTTGGGCAGATCACGCTCACCGAGGCGCTGGCCAAGTCCGTCAACACGGTCTATGCCCAGGTGGCTGAGCACCTTGGCAAGCAGACAATGGCGCGCTACATGAGGCGCTTTGGCTTTGGACACAAGCCCCAGCTCGACTATCCAGCCGAAGAAATGTCCTCCAG
>JBAPMC010000272.1:0-8042 GCA_049278415.1 Solirubrobacteraceae bacterium | reverse complement strand
TAGGAGAGCTGCTCTGGTGAGAGGGGACGAGCGTCCCAACGGGTGAAGCTGGCGCTCTTGGCGAGTCTCACGCCGAGTAGTTCGGCCAACAGCGTGTCGTATGAGCATTGCGCAGGCATTCCCAGGAATCCAGCCGCCACTTGTGTATCGAAGACATTCCTCGCATCGCAGGCGAGGGCGCGACGCAGAAGCGCTATGTCCTGGCGGCCAGCGTGTACTACGACCTCGATTTGCGGGTCCGCAAGCACCTGCGCGAGCGCTTCGCCCCGCAACGTGCTTTGTAGTGGGTCGACGATCTCGATCTGCTCGCCTCCCTTGCCGTCCGCCACCGCGAGCTGGATCAGGCAGAGCAACGTGCGGTAGCGGCCCTCGCCCATGAACTCGGTGTCGAGCGCTATCCGTCCAGCATTGCGAGCTCGCTCTGCAATCTGCTCGAGCACAGGATCACTCGCGCTTGGGGTGGTTGTCATCGGCATATCCTCTCCAATCGTCCGTGCTTGCGCGCTGCGGGGCGCTCACGGTGCGCTGTCCTCCTCGGGGTGCGCAGCAGGCAGGCGCAAGGCGAAGCATGCGCCGGGAGCATCGGCGGTGTGGTCGAGCAATGTCAGCGAGCCACCCATGCGGGTAGCCAGCTCGCGGCCGATCGCCAGTCCTAGGCCGAATCCGCTCCGCCCCCCCGACGTGCTCCCACGCTGGAAGCGTTCGAAGATCCGCTCGCGCTCCGGCTCGGGCACAGTGGGACCCCTGTTGCTGACGGTCACCTCCGTCCACGATAGATCCGTTGCGCTTTGCGTTTGCACGTTTGAACCTGAGGCTGCGATCCCGATTGCGTTGTCGAGCAGTATCCGCACTATTCGTGCAACTGCGCCGGGGTCGCACGTTGCCCAGCAGGCATGTGAGGATTGGCCTACTTCGATGTGAATATCACGCTCGGTGGCTCGACGCTCGAACTCGGCTGCCACTGCGCGACAAAGCTCGCCGAGCTCGACGGGCTCGGCGCGCAAGGACACCTCGGCATCGAGGCGGCTCAGGTCGAGCAGGTCGGAGGCAAGGCTCGAGAGCCGCCGGGATTGCTCGCGTGCCCGTAGGGTGCGCTCGCGCGCGTCGTCGAGGTCGAGTCGTTGAGGATCAAGGTCGTCTTCGAGCAGCTCGAGGGTTCCGTCGAGCGATGCAAGTGGGGTGCGCAGCTCGTGCGACGCTGTTGCCACGAATGCATGCCTTGCCTCCTCCTGGCGGCGCAGGCGTGTCTGCATGCTTGCGAACGCACGTGTGAGGTCGCCGATCTCATCGCGCCGCTCGTCGACATGGATGGGCGCGTCGAGCCCCCGTCGCTCGAGCTCGCGTGCCGCTTCGCGCAATCGCTCCAAACGTCGCAGCAGCGTCGTGGTGAGCGCTATCCCGAGCAGCAGAGCGATTCCGAAGCCAACCGCTGCCGCCTCTATGAAGGCGTTCTGCACGACGTGTACCGCTGAGCTTACGTATTGCAGACGCCGTACGAGCACCACCGCGTAGGTGGGGCCACCCTCGCCGATTCTCATCGGCTCAGCCGCTACCAGCTCGTTGCCGATGAGCGTATGCACCCCCCGGCCGGTGCGTAGTGCTCGGCGTGCCTGAGCGTAGTAGTTGGGGACGTCGAGATCTTGGTTGGCGGGCGAGTAGATCGTGTCCAGCTGGCGGTCGAGCACGGTCACCTGTGCGCCGGATCGACGACGAAGAAGTGCCACCGTGGCTGCCAGCTCACCGTTGTTCGGTCGTTCGGTGGCTCGGGTAAGACTGACCTCCGAGAACTCCGAGCGAGACGCCGCTATCGCTGTGAACACCGCCGTCTCGCCGTCTGTGCGCAGACGGTGCTCGAGTGGCGAGAGCAGGGCGAGCGCCGCCACCGCAAGCGTGACGGCGCTCGACAGCAGCAATGCGGCGAACACTCTGGGGCGAAGCCCAAGCACACGCCTGCGCGTGCCACCGAAGCGCCAAGGGGCAGCAGCGGGAGGCCGTGCCGGTTTGCTCACGGCTCCTGGAAGCGGTACCCGGCGCCGCGTACCGTCAGGATCAGCTTCGGCTCCTCTGGCTTCTCCTCGGTCTTCTCGCGCAGATGCCGGATGTGGACGTCGATCGCGCGCGGGTCGCGATATGCCGAATCGCCCCAGATCGCCCGCAGCAGCTCCTGGCGGTTGAACAGCCTGCCCGGCTCAGACATGAGTTGAGCGAGCAGCTCAAACTCCGAGAAGGTGAGCTTGACCTGCTCGCCGTTCACAGTCGCCTCTCGGTGACTGCGATCGAGCGTCACTGCTCCGATGCTCAGCACCTCGCGACCCATTCCCCGTGGGCCTGAGCGGCGCAGCACTGCGCGGATGCGGCTGCGCAACTCAGCCAGTCCAAATGGCTTTGTCACATAGTCATCTGCACCGGCCTCGAGCCCCTGGACTGCGTCCGCCTCCGTATCGAGCGCCGTCAGCATGATGATTGGAACGATGTTGCGCTGTTCGCGCAGCGTGCGACACACGTCATACCCATTCGGACCGCTACCAAGCGCGACATCGAGCAAAATGACGTCGAACTGCTCCGTGCTCGCCCGCTCGATCGCTTCTGCTCCGTCGGCCACCGCCTCAACTGTGTGTCCCTCCTTGGAGAAGGAGCGCGTCAGCGTCTCACGCAGCGGCGCCTCGTCGTCGACGACGAGGATGCTCATCGAGGCTGATCCGTCCATTGTGCTCACGCTACAGCCTGCGCCGGTCCTTCGGACCTCGCACTCTTACGTAGGGGTGGCGAGAAGGGCAGCAGCCAAAGGACACCAGTGGCGTGCAGGCCGGCCTGGCGGGAGACATCGGTCCCATGTGCGCGCACCCAACGCGCTGCCGGCGCGCACCCAGCGGCTGTCTTTGACGTGACTGGTTTACAGGCAGAGTCGAGGAAGGCGTAGCGCACCTCGCCACGGGCGATGAGGCTCTGCAGCTGGGCGACGCCGGTCAGTGAGCGCCCGCTGTAGGTGGTGAGCATTACGACAGGACGAGCATCCTGGACGATTAGCGAGGCGATACTGGTTGCTGAGCCCGCTGCCATCTCATAGTACGCACCTTGCTGGTGAGCGCGCAGGTAAAGGCTGACCGCTCGCTGCTCGGTTGCGTTGAGCGCGCCCACGATGCCCGCGTCTGAAGTCCTGTTGGCAACCGCTTCGATGCTCACGAGGAGCGGTAGCGCAAGCAACGCCGTCAATGGCACGGCGAGTAGTCGCAGACGGCTGGGCGTGCTTGCCACCCATGCAACGCCGATCCCGAACATGCCAGCCACAGCTGGCGTGAAGCTCTCGACATAGCGCGGATGCAGCCGCGCCATCTCGCTGAACAGCACGATCCCTGTGAGAAGCCACACGAACATCCCGATCGCCGTTGCGCGTTGCATGCGTCCCGCACGGCGACGTGCCATGGAGATTACGACAGCGCCACCCAGCAGCAGCGCTATCAGCGCCTCCCAGCCAAGCCACTTGGCTGGCAGTTGTCCGCTGCGCGCGAGCAGGCGGGTAGGGGAGGGTGGCGTGATCGGTTCCGCCACTTTGCGCGTCGGCCCTCCAGCGCCGGTACGCCCTGGTGGCGGAACGCTCGCTTGGCTCACTTCGGCGGCTTTGCCTGTCAATCGTTCTGTGCCGTTGAACACGAACGCCGCGTTCCATGCGCTCCCGTTGGTTGAGCCAATCGCGTAAGGACGCTCGTGTGCGGGGACGAGCAGGGTTGCTCCCAGCCAGGAGAGGGCAACGAGGACATACACCGCCGCGGCTGCGGCAAGCTGCACAGTTCGTCTTGCGCTACCGGCGGGTCGCGCCTCTCCCGTGGCACGAGGAAGGCCGAGGCAGGCGAGCACAAGCAGTCCCGGAACTGCAACGAGCGACTCCAGCAGCTTCACGTTGAACGCCAACCCAAGCGCGGCTGCGCCCACAAGCAACCAGACGGTACGACCTGTCTCGCTCGCGCGGACCGCCATCAACAAGGCCAGCACGAGCAGCATCATCATGACCGCGTCCATCGTGTCGCTGCGTGCGGTGATCACCTCGATTGGGAGCACCGCCAAGGCAAGCGCGGCCACGAGCCCGGCGAGCGCTCCGAATGGGCGTCGCACAGCTGCGTAGAGCAGCGGCACGGACACGGCGCCCGCCAACGCCTCGGGCAGCTTCAGCGACGTTGAGCTCCATCCAAGCAGCTTCACGCTTGCCACCTGTAGCCATAGGTCTACCGGCGGCTTGTCGATCGAGACGCTTCCGCCGGGCTCATAGGCGCCGAAGAAGAAGTTGTGCCACGAAAGGCTCATGCTGCGCACCGCCGCGTCGTAGAACGGGTCCAGTCGCACTGCCCCCAAATCGATCAAACGCAATGCTGCGGCGCCGGCCGTGATCAGTGCAAGCGCGACCCAGCGCAGGGGGATGGTGGGCGTCCTCACGCCGGGAACGCTAATCTCGCCACTCCATGAGTGACGCACATGATCGCAAGCCACCCGCCGCCAAACGCGCCGGCAAGTCATCCTCGCCCGCCGGCGGCGAGGGGGGAGAGGGCGACTCAGCCGCCGAGGAGGCGCGTGAGCCGCAACCGTGCATGCCGTGCCACGGTACCGGCAAGGTCATCTCCAACCTCGACGAGCACTCCCGCAAGATCACGTGCCCGTGGTGTCGTGGCGGGGGCGTTCGTCTTACGGGGGTTGACGCTCAGGAGTGGCAGCAGGAGCAGGCGGCGCTGAAGCGTCATTGAGAACTTAAAGAAGTTCTAAAGGGCAATGCGTCCAAGTTGAGTGCAACGCTAAAGCGCTCCCCTCGAGCGGCCGATGAACGCGCTGACAAGCCAGACCGCGGTACAAGGCAAACGCCCAAGAGGGTGTAAGGCAAAGCCGGCGGCTCCTTAGTCGATTGTGAAATCGATTGTGGAGGACGCACCGTCGTAGGAGACGGTTGAACTGAGGGCTGGCGCCCAAGAAACGGAATCCTAAGGAGGATTCAATGCTATATCGACTGCGCCAGCGCTCAGGTGATGAGGGTGGTTTCACGCTCATCGAGCTCCTGGTAGTGATCCTGATCATCGGCATTCTGGCCGCGATCGCCATTCCGTCGTTCCTGAACCAGAAGAGCAAGGCCAACGACGCGGCTGCCAAGTCGCAGGTGCGTACTGGCGAGACCGCGATGGAGACATACTCCACCGACCACAATGGTGAATATGTCTCGAGCGGCACGACAGGTGTGGTCACTGCTGAAATCATGACGGTTGAGCCGACGCTGAAAGAAGCGACCAGCGCGGCGTTTACCGTGGTCGCTGCTACCGGTAATACGTACACGATCAAGTCTGTCTCGAAAGCGACTGGCGACGAATTCACCATCAAGCGCCTCGCCAACGGCGAAGTGGAACGCCTTTGCAACAGCCCGACGTCTAAAACCGGATGTGCGGGTGCAGCATCAGGCAGCTGGTAGTTGATCCCATCCGACGCGTCACGCCTCGGAGATAAGGTCAAAAAGGGGCGGCCAATTTGGCCGCCCCTTTGTTGCGTCTAGGTTAGGAAAATATGTTGCATCTGTGTGCCCGCGCTAAAGAAAGGGAGACATGGATGCCGATTAGCTAGCAAGCCAGGCACGGAACGCGGCAAGCACCGAGGTGCAAGACAAAGCCGACGGCTCGAGAGAGTCGGGTCGCAGATAGGCGACTAGCGGGCACTGGCATCCACGTATGTCAAACACATAGGAGCTGCTGGTGCTACATCAACGACATTTGCGAGCGAGGGGGGAGTCAGGCTTCACGCTCATCGAGCTGTTGGTCGTGATCCTGATCATCGGCATCTTGGCCGCGATTGCGATTCCCTCGTTCCTGAACCAGAAGAGCAAGGCCAACGATGCGCAGGCCAAGGAGCTTGCGCGTACTGCGCAGACGACCGCAGAGTCGATAGCCACAGACAGCAACGGAAGCTATAAAGAAGTCACAAAGACGAAGATCAACGAATACGAAAAATCGATTCCGGTGTCTGCGGGGACGAACAAAGCGACTTATCTAAAGGAAGCAAAGGAAATCGAAAGCGGCCTCGGGTACGAAGTCGAAACGGAATCCCCCTCGACCAAAGACACGTTCACGATCGCCAACAAATCTGGAGTCATCACACGCACCTGCGCAAGCACTTCCACTGGTTGCTCGGGCGCCAAAACCGGCAGCTGGTAGCACTTAGCTCCAGAGCATGTCGCTCTGAGGCATGACGTGCAGCAACAGAGGGCGGCCGATGGCCGCCCTCTGTGCGTTCCGGGACGGTATGCACCGACTCCAAGCAGGAGAGTTGGACTTGCAAGAAGCCACACCAAACCGGAGGCAAGGGTGTTTCCACAAGAAGCCATCGCCTGTCCAGAGGAGCACTGCTTGGAACGTTGGGCGAGGGATTGCAGAAGCGCTCAAGTGCGAGAGCGCGCGAGCCGATCATTCGTCCATGGAGACCGCAACCTTCGCAGGGCTGTTCGGAGCGATGATCGGATCATTCCTCAATGTAGTCGTATACCGGCTGCCTCGCCGCGAGTCGCTCGTGCGCCCGGCGTCACACTGTCCCTCCTGCGGGGAAGGCGTGAAGCCCTATGACAACGTGCCGATTCTCTCCTGGCTGCTCTTGCGCGGACGCTGCCGCAACTGCTCGGCTGCAATCTCAAAGCGCTATCCGCTCGTAGAGGCTCTCACGGCGCTGCTGTGCGTCGGCGCCGTTCTCGCGGGCGGGAGCGCCGCGACGATCGTCTTGAACGTAGCTTTCATCTTGTTGCTCGTCCCGATCGCTCTGATTGACGTCGAGCATCGCATCATCCCCAACCGGCTTACCGCCCTTGGCGCCATCGTGGCGATTGCAATCGGCACCGCACTTGATCCGAGCGGCGAGCCTGAGCGTCTGATCGCCGGTCTCGCCGCCGGCGGGGTCTTGCTGCTCGCTGCGCTCGCCTATCCCGGAGGGATGGGCATGGGCGACGTAAAGCTTGCAGGGGTGATGGGCCTGTTCCTTGGAAGCGCTGTCGCTCCGGCGATGCTTGTTGCGCTGTTCGCCGGAGTGCTGTTCGGAGCACTCGTAGTAACGCGCATAGGCACCCAGGCTGCACGCAAGACAGCGGTTCCCTTCGGCCCCTTTCTCGCTTTCGGCTCACTTTTCGCCGTATTCGCGGGCGACGCTCTTGTCAACTGGTATTCGACCCACTTCCTGACCTGATGCCTACCACGGAGCCCGACCAAATGACTAGTGAGGATCTCAGCCTGCTCAGGCCCACGTCGATCGTGGTGGATGCGCCACCGGAGGCGCCTGCTGGCGACACCCTCACGCCGCTGCCGAGCAAGCGCAAGATGCCCTCGCTTCCCAACCCGACCCTGAAACTCGCCAGGGGTGGGCGCTCTCGCAGCGGCTCGACCTTGGTGGGCCTTGATATCCAGCCTGGCTATGTCAGCGCCGTGCAGGCTCGCGTCAACGGCTCGATCCTGGTTCAGCGGGCAGCCGGCGCGCCGCTGCCACCGGACACGATGCGCGAGGGCGAGGTCCTCGACGGCAATGCGCTCTCCGAGACGTTGCGCGAGATGTTCCAGGACTCGCGTCTGGACAAGCGTGTGCGTATCGGTGTGGCCAACCAGCGCACAGTGTTGCGCACGCTGGAGCTGCCGCCGCTCACCGATCGCAAGGAGCTTGCGACCGCCGTGCGCTTCCAGGCTGAGGACCAGGTGCCGATGCCGCTGGATAACGCGGTGCTCGACTTCCATACGCTCGGTGTGATCGATACGCCAGCCGGGCCACGCCAGCGTGTGATCGTAGTCGCAGCACAGCGCGACATGGTTGAGCGACTGCTCACCGCTGTTCGCAGCGCAGGACTTCGTCCAGAAGGAGTTGACCTCTCGGCTTTCGCGTTGATCCGATCGCTTCACCGCGCTGACGAGGAGCATGCTGGGCGTGTTCTCTACCTTAACGTTGGCGGACTCACGAATATGGCGATCGCCGAGGGGACTGTGTGCCGCTTCACCCGCGTCGTTGGTGGAGGGCTCGAGTCGATGGCTGCCGATATAGCCGAGCGC